>DNLZ01000222.1:0-1311 GCA_003488325.1 Planctomycetaceae bacterium | reverse complement strand
GATAGGGCGGCCGGGTGCGACCGTGCAAGGTGCCGCGGCCGCACCGGAGCCGGTGCTATACGTGCGTCGAATCGGCCCTAAGATCGTCGGCGTCACTCACGGGAGCCTGTCGCATCATGTCCGCCAATCCGCTCGCCGACGTCGTCTCGGGCCAGTACGAAAAATGGGTGTACCCCGAGCCGATCGTCGATCTGCCCGCCTGGCTCGCCGGCAGCTGGCAGTGGTTCGATCCGAGCCACTCCCACCGGATGTTCTGGCCCGACCGTGGGGCCAGGGGCGATCTCGACATCCTCGTGGCTGGCTGTGGCACCAGCCAGGCGGCCGTCTTCGCCTTCACGAACCGTAGCGCGCGGGTCGTCGCGATCGACGTGAGCGCCGCGTCGCTCGACCATCACCGCTTTCTGAAGAAGAAGTACGCGCTCGACAACCTCGAATTGCACCGGCTGCCGATCGAGGAGGTCGCCACGCTCTCCCGCGAGTACGACCTCGTCGTCTCCACCGGCGTGCTCCACCACATGGCTTCTCCCGAGACCGGCATGCGGGCGCTCGCCGGGTGCCTGAAGCGCGACGGCGTGGTCGCGCTCATGCTCTACGCCCGCTACGGCCGGATCGGCGTGGAGATCATGCAGTCGGTCTTCCGAGACATCGGCCTCGTGCAGGACGAGGCGTCGCTCTTCACCGTGAAGGAGGCGATCGCGCTGCTCCCCGCCGACCATCCGGTGCGCAGCTATCTCTCGTTCGCCCCCGACCTGCGCTTCGACGCCGGGCTCGTCGACACGTTCCTCCACGGCCGCGACCGCAGCTACACCGTCGACGACTGCCTCGACCTCGTCGCGTCCGCGGACCTCGTCTTCCAGGGATGGTTCCTCAAGTCGTCCTACGAGCCCCCCGCGCCGCCCCGCGGCGGGTTGTACGAAGCCGTGGCGGCGCTCCCCGACCGCCAGCGGTGGCGGGTCATGGAACGGCTCAACACCCGCAACGCCTGCCACTTCTTCACCGCCTGCCGGGCCGACCGCCCGCGGGCGACGTACGCGATCGACCTCGCCTCGCCCGCCGTGCTCGACGCCGTGCCGCACTTCCGCCATCGCTGCGGCATCGATGGCGTCACCGTGTTTCGCTATGACTGGCGGCTCGCGCTCGACGCGACCGAGGCCGCCCTCGTCCGCCTCGTGGACGGGCGGCGCAGGCTCCGCGAGATCGTGGCCGAGGCCGCGAGGGACCCTGCCGCTGCGGCACTCGCCCCCGAGCGGCTCGCGGCGGTCGCCCGCTCGCTCGTCGCATCGCTCGTCAACCGCGATTTTCTCACGCTGG
>DNLZ01000424.1:5511-5702 GCA_003488325.1 Planctomycetaceae bacterium | reverse complement strand
GGCCCTCACCACACGGTGTAGCCGCCGTCGATGACGATCGACGCGCCGGTCATGTACCGCGAGGCGTCGCTCGCGAGATACACGGCGAGTGGCCCGAGATCCTCGGGCACGCCGTAGTCGCCCGCGGGGGTCTGCTCACGGAAGGTCTGGATCGCCGCCGGATTCTCGCGGGACCACCGCTCGTTGGGCGC
>DNLZ01000424.1:3635-5109 GCA_003488325.1 Planctomycetaceae bacterium | reverse complement strand
TGGATCACGGCGGCCTTGGCCGTCTCGTAACTGCGACCGCCGATCGCGCGATTGGCGATCATCCCCGAGATCGAGGCGATGTTGATGACGCGTCCCGGCCCGCCGCGGCGCACCATCGCCCCTCCCACGTGCTTCATGCAGAGGAACGTGCTCGTGAGGTTGAGGTCGATGATGGACTGCCACTGTTCGAGCGACTGCTCGACGAGCGGGACGTTGATCCGTCGGCCGCCCACGTTGTTGATGAGGATGTCGATGTCTGGGCGCAGGGCGAGCGCCTCGTGGCACACGCGCTCGCATTCCTCGGGCACGCCGACGTCGCCCGGAAGGACGAGGCACTCGCGGCCGAGGGCCCTGATCTCATCGGCGGTCGCGCCGAGCGTATCGGCATCGCGGCCCACGAGGATGACGTCGGCGCCCGCGTCGGCGATGGCGAGCGCCATCGCCCGGCCCAACCCCCGGCTGCCCCCGGTGATGAAGAGGCGCCTTCCCTCGAGGCGGAAGCGGTCCAGGATCGACATCGAAAAACTCTCCTTCTACACGGCCCCGGGCGGGCAGCGGCGGTCCGTCATCGCTCCTGACGGCCGTGACTCTCTGCGACGCCGCGCCGAGTCACTGGTGTACCATGCCCGATCACCAAATCCGGGGAGATCGCCGACCCATGCCATACGTCTCTCGCCGCACCGCTTTCGCCGTCTGGCTGCCGCTTCTCGCCAGCACGTTCACACTGCTCGACTCCCTCGGTGCAGCGGAGCTCTTCGCCGGTGCGGCCACGGTCAGCATCACGCCCGACCGGCCTGTCGCCCTCTCGGGCCAGATGCGCACCCGCATCTCGACCGACGTGGCGAGCCCCGTTACGGCGACCGTTCTCGTATTTGAATCGCGTGACGGAGAGCGTGTGCTCGGCACCACGACCTTCGTCTCCTGCGACGTCGTCTCGATCCCGGACGACGCGCTGGCGGCCATAAGGACGCAGGTCGCCATGAAGACGCCCCGAGTGCCGGTCGAGCGGATCGTCGTCAGCGCGACCCACACGCATACCGGGCCCGTCCTCGTCGAGGGCATCTACGAGATTCCGACCGGTGGCGTGATGCAGCCGGCCGAGTACGTCGAGTTCTTCGCCGGCCGGATCGCCGAGGGGATCGCCAAGGCAGTCGAGGGTCTGCGGCCCTGCCGCGTCGGCTGGGGGATGGGGCACGCCGTGATCGCGCAGAACCGGCGCAGCGTGTACGCCGATGGGTCGGCCGCGATGTACGGCTCCACCACGAAGGATGACTTTCGCATGATCGAGGGATACGAGGACCACGACCTCGACGCCCTCTTCGTCTGGAATGCCGACGGCCGACTGATTGCGACCGTCATCGACGTCCCCTGCCCGGCCCAGGAGGTGGAGGGAGCGAATCAGCTTGATGCCGACTTCTGGCACCCGGTGCGCGAGGCTCTGCGGGCCGAGCACGGCGCCGACCTGCACGTGCTC
>DNLZ01000424.1:0-3258 GCA_003488325.1 Planctomycetaceae bacterium | reverse complement strand
GAACGGATGCGGCGGCTCCGCGGGCTCTCGCGGCTCGAGGAGATCGCCCGGCGGATCGTGGCCGGCTGGAAGGACGCGCTGGCCGGTGCGGAGCGGGAACGCGTGGCGGGGGCGGTGCTCGAACACCGCGTCGACCGGATCGAACTTCCGCGGCGCGAGGTCAGCGAGCGAGAGTACGAACTCGCCCGCGAGAAGGTCCGCGATCTTTCCAAGGGGACGGGCAACGCCACGCTCCTCTTCTGGCACGGCAAGGTCGTGAAGCGTTGGGAGGACCAGCAGGCGGGCACGGTCACACCCTTCACGACGGAGGTGCACGTGATCCGCATCGGTGACGTCGCCATCGCCACCAACCAGTTCGAGCTCTACACCGACTTCGGCGTGGCCATGAAGGCGCGTAGCCCCGCCCTGCAGACGTTCGTCGTCCAGCTCGCCGGCCGCGGCACCTACCTGCCCTCCGCCCGCGCGGCGCGCGGCGGCGGCTACAGCGCCATCGCCGAAAGCAACGAGGTCGGTCCCGAAGCAGGCCAGGTGCTCGTCGACCACACGGTCACACGGATCAAGGAACTGTTCCCCGCGGCGGCACGGTGAACGCCGGCTCGTGCATCCGGCTCGGCGTCCCGAGGGCCGGCGCGTGCCAAGCCGAAAGCCCAACGCACGAGCGCGCCCCTGGTGCATTCGCCACTGGCCGCAAAGCCCTGTGGGCGACCGTATTGCGTCACTTCGACGCCCCGGGGGCAGGGTTCGGGCCGGGAACGATCGTTGCGGTGAAGTCCGGATTGCCGATATTCTCTCAGGGTCGAGGAGGGGTGTCGCCCCTCGGGATCCGCCCGCGACTCCGGTGGTTTTGCCGGACGTCGCGCTGACCATCACCCTGCCCACGCGGAGAAGCACGCCATGCTGGAAATCCGACACGAGCGGCGATTGGGGAACTGTGCGGGAGAATCCCGTCGCGACTTTCTCCGGGTGGGCACGCTGGGCCTCGGTGCGGGCGTGGGACTCGGCAGCCTCCTGCGGAGCCGGGCCGCGGCCGCGGCCGCCGGGTCGTCCACCAAGGACACCTCGGTCATCTGGCTGTGGCTCAGTGGCGGCCCGACCCACGTCGAGACGTTCGACCCGAAGATGACCGCGCCGGCCGAGTACCGCAGCGTCACCGGGGAGGTGAAGACGAACCTCGCGGGCGTGACGCTCGGCGGCAACTTCGAGCGGATGGCCCAGGTCGCCGACCGCATGGCGTTCGTGCGCTCCTTCGCACACACCAACAGCGGCCACGCCGGCGGCACCCACTTCGTCATGACCGGCTACGACAACCGTCTGGCCGACAACGGCGCGGCCGCCGACCGTCCCGCCATCGGCTCGATCGTCGCCCGCAGTCGTGGCACGAACCATCCCGAGACCGGCATCCCGACGTACGTCAGGATCGGCGGCATCTACGGCGACGGTCCGGCGTTCCTCGGCACGGCGTTCGGCCCGTTCGATCCGGGGGGCGAGGCACGGCAGAACATGGCGCTCGTCGTCGCCCAGGACCGCTTCGGGCGCCGGCGCGATCTGCTCAAGTCGATCGACAACGCCCGCCGCGAGGCGGATCGCAGCGGCCTGGTCGAGGGCCTCGACTCGTTCGAGCAGCAGGCCTTCGACATCATCACGAGCCGGTCGCAGCAGGCCTTCGACACGAAGTACGAGGACCCGCGTGTGGTCGACCGCTACGGCCCGGGGCTCGGCCAGCAGCTGCTGCAGGCCCGCCGCCTCTGCGAGGCCGGCTGCGGCTTCGTGACGGTGAACTTCGGCGGCTGGGACATGCACGGCGGCATCAAGGCCGCGATGGACAACCTCGGACCGCAGGTGGACCGGGCCGTGGCGGCGCTCGTCGAGGACATGCACCTCCGCGGCCTCGACGAGAAGATCCTGCTCGTGATCAGTGGCGAATTCGGGCGCACGCCGAAGATCAACGGCAACGCCGGCCGCGACCACTGGGCGCCGCTCAGCACGCTCGCCCTGGCCGGCGGGGGCCTGCGGATGGGCCAGGTGATCGGTGAATCGGCCGAGAAGGTGGACGTGCCGAAGACCGCCCCGATCGGTCCGCAGGACCTGATGGCGACGGTCTTCCACGTGCTCGGGATCGACGGCCGCATGCAGTACGTCAACCAGGCCGGGCGTCCCGTCTACATGATCGAGAACGGCCGACCGATCGAAGAACTCGTCTGAGGCGGGTCCGACGGCGGTGATCCGGCGTGCGCACGCTCACTCGTCCTGAGTCTGCGGCCCGAGATCGCGCACGACCTGCCCGGTCTTGCCGTTCCACAGCCGTACCAGGCCATCGGCCGCGCCGACGGCGACCAGGTCGCTGCCGGGTGTGACGTCCACCGCGTGAACCCACGCGTCGATCGCCGGGAACGTCCGGACGAGACCTCCGCCGCCGTTGTACATGCGTGTGATCCGGTCGCCGCAGCCGACGACGAACGCATCGCCATCGGCCACGAAGCGGAGCGCCGTCGCATGCCGCGTGAGGAGCGGGATGTTCGCCTTCTGGTCGGCCGTTTCCGCGTCCCAGACCTTCACGGCATGGTCGGCCCCGCAGCTCGCGAGCGTCCTGCCGTCGTTCTTCCAGTCCACGCCGAGGACGTAGTTCGTGTGTCCCTCGAACCGCCGCAGACGGGAGCCGTCGGCGGCGTCGAACGTGCGGACGTACTTGTCGGCCCCGGCCGAGGCGATCCGTCGTCCGTCGGGGGAGAACCGCGCGGCGAAGATGACGTCGTCATGCGCGTCGGGCAGATGCACGAGCCGGCTGCCGTGCGTGAGGTCGTAGAGCGCCAGCTCGCCGCCCCGTGACGGCACACCGCCGCCCACGAGGAGCCGCGACGCATCGCCGCTGAAATCGACCGCCAGGACCCGGTCGACGGGCGCCTCGGCCGATGCCTCGCCACCGATCGTCCGATCGAGCATCCACGGCGGGCTCACCTCCCACGCGATCGCCCGCGGGTCGGCGGCAGCCGAGACGAGCCGTCCACCGGGCAGGAACGCGACGTCGCTCGGCGCCGCCTCCTGGCCCGCGAAGGACGCGATCGCCGTCCCGTTCTCGCCGTCCCACAGGTGCACCGCCGGAACGTCGCCGGCCGTGGCGACGAGGTCGCCTTCCCCCGAAAAGACCACGCGACGGATCGGCGCGACCGCCTCCGTCGCGGCGGCATTCGCCTCTTCGACGGCCTGCTTCGCCGCGGCTACGTCCGCCTCCGCGGCGGCGAGCGCCTCGCGGGCGGCGGG
>DNLZ01000192.1:7011-8978 GCA_003488325.1 Planctomycetaceae bacterium | reverse complement strand
CCGCTCGACCCGGACGCGCTCGCGCGGCGCGTGCTCACGGCCTGCCGGCGCGGCACGGCTGAACTCGTCGTGCCCCGCGCGCCCGGCCTGCTCGCCGGGCTCATCGAGTGGTTTCCCGACGCGGGGCGTCGACTGCTCGCGTGGAAGGTGCGTCGTCGCGGCTGAAGCGGCCGACCGTCACGCGGGACGTGTCGGCTGGGCGGCCACCGCCTCGATCGCGCGCCGCAAGGCCGCGAGCCGCGCGGGATCGACGAGTTTGCCACCGCTCGAGTCCGTGACGTGGAAGACGTCGACGACCTGATCGAGGTAGGTTCCGATGCGCGCGGCCTGCACCGAGAGTCCGGCCTCGAAGATCGCCTTGGCGATCCGGAAGAGCAGGCCCGCGGAGTCGTGGGCGAACACCTCGAGGATCGTCGCCTGACGCGACGACTCGTTGTCGACCGTCACGCGAACGGGGTGAATGGCGGCCGGGGCGGTCTGGGGCGCGAACGGGTTCCAGCGCCGCGTGAAGTCGGGCGACCGGTCCGCCTTGATCGCCGCGCGGATCGCCGCCGCGATGTCGGCGAGCCGCTCGGCCGTCGGCTCGCCCGCGAAGTCGGGATCGATCACCGTGAAGTGATCGAGCACCAGGCCGCCCTCGAGCGTGTGGATGCCGGCGGCGAGGATCTCCAACCGCTCCCCCGACAGCGCCCCGGCGACCCGGTGGAACACCCCCGCAACGACGTCCTCGCGGGCCCCGACCGTGACCGCGACGGTGCCGGTCTCGGGCTGCCAGCGCGTGAGCGTGAAGACGCCGTCCGCGGGCAGTCTCACGAGACGGCCGAGTTCCTCGACGATGCGGGCCGCCGGGGTTTCGTGAAGGTAGGAGGCGGGCAGGCGCTTCGCGAGCCGGACGACGGGATCGGCGGAGTCGCGCTCGGCGAGGAGGGCCGCCAGGGCGCCGCGCGTCCGATCGGCCGACCGCGACGGACCCTCGCCGTCGAGATAGGCGAGGGTCCGCTCGTAGAGGCTGCCGAGGATGTCGGCCTTCCATCGCGTCCACGTCCCGGGCCCGACCGCCTCCATGTCCGCGGCCGTGAGCAGCGACAGCATCCGCAGCGTCTCGGGAGAGCCGACGTCGCAGGCGAAGCGCACGACGAGGCTCTCGTCTCCCGTATCGCGGCGAAACGCGAGGTGCGCCATCGTCAGATGCTTGAGGACGAGCCCCTCGATCAGCTCCGCCTCGTCGGCTGCCAGGCCGAGCCGCGCCGCGGTGTCTCGCGCGATCACCGCGCCGACCTCGCTGTGGTCCTGGGGAAATCCCTTCCCCAGGTCGTGGAACAGGAGCGCGAGCAGGAGAGGCCGGCGGCGGGTGAGCTCCCGCCACGTCCGTCCGAGCCACGCGTCGTCCCGGGCGAAGGTCGTGGCCCGTTCGACTGCGAGGATGCAGTGCTCGTCCACCGTGTACTTGTGATAGTTGTTGAACTGCAGCAGATGCCGGGCGTGGGCGAACCCGGGCACGAGGATCTCGAGGACGCCCACGTCGTGGAGCTGACGCAGGGCGTCTCCGAGGCCGTCGGTGCGCTCGAAGAGTCCGAGAAACGCCGCGACCGCCGGGGCGTCGGGCTCCGTGGGCAGGGCCGGCACGGCCTCGCGCACGGCCTCCCACACGACCGGATCGATCGGCAGCGCGTGGAGCATCGACAGTTCCACCAGCCGGATGATCGCGCTCGTGCTCGACACGATCCGGGCGACGGCGCCCGACACGGCGCCGACGTGGAAGGGGCCGACGCGATACAGGCCGTCGACCACGTTGCCGAGCACGCCCGATGCGATCCGCCGCAGCGGTCCCGGCCCACGCAGCCCGCGGAGCATGGCGTCTCGCACCTGCGCGACCCGCCGCGTGTGGCCGAAATACTCGCGCATGAACCGCTCCACGCCGAGCAGGCCGTCCTGGCTCGGCACGGCGCGGCCCTGGGCGATCCGCA
>DNLZ01000192.1:2597-6607 GCA_003488325.1 Planctomycetaceae bacterium | reverse complement strand
TCGCGCAGGCCTTCCGCGTCGCGGGGGGACAGGCCGCCGAGCAGCGCGAGGTCGGCGGGTGATTCGGCGCCGTGCGTCACGCGCCCCAGCCAGCGCACGAGCTGGATGTCGCGCAGGCCGCCCGGCGAGCGTTTGACGTTCGGCTGCAGGAGCGACACCGTGTGGCCGAAGCGGTCCGCCTCCTCCTCCCGTGCCGCCGCGAGCCGCTCGACCGTGGCCCGCTGCTGCCTGCGCATCAGGGAGCGCAGCCGCACGTCGAGGCCGGCGACCAGGTCGGCGCGGCCCGCGAGCAGCCGCATGTCGAAGAGCGCGGAAAGGATCGTCGCGTCCTCGCGGGCGAGCCGCGCCGCCTCGGACGGCGTGCGGACGCTCTGACCCACCTCGAGCCCGCAGTCGTAGAGGTCCCGCAGGATCGCCGATGCCATCCGCGCCACGGCGACCGGTGCGGACGCGTCGTGCAGCAGCATGAGATCGATGTCGGAGTAGGGCGCCATCTCGCGGCGCCCGAAGCCTCCCACGGCGACGAGCGCCACGGAGCGTCGCACGCCCGCCGCCGTCTCGTCCCCGAGGTCGTCGAGCGCGGCGGACCAGATGTCGAGCACCACCCGCTCGAACAGCTCCGTCGCGAGGCCGCCCGTGGCCATGCCGGGCGCACCGGCCGCGTGCTGGGCGGCGACTCGCGTGCGCACGGCCACCACGCCCGCAGCCGCCGCCGAGACGGCGGGACGGACCGTCGCCGCCCCAGCCGGCCCGGTCATGTCGGTATCCACTGGTCGTCGGATACGCCGCCGCGGTGGTTCGCCACGCGGGCGAGCACGAAGAGCAGATCGCCAAGCCGGTTGAGGTATTCGATGGCGTTCGCCGGGATCGTGTCGCCGACCTCGGCGGCGAGCGTGACCACGCGACGCTCCGCGCGCCTGCAGACCGTGCGCGCGACGTGGAGCGCCGCGGCGAGCGCGGTGCCCGCCGGCAGGATGAAGTGCGTCAGCGGCGCGAGCTCCGCTTCGAGCGCGTCGATCTCCGCCTCGAGGACGGTCACGTGTGCCGCCGTGATCCGCTCGTCCACGGATCGCCCGGGTGCGGGAGGCGTCGCGAGCTGCGCACCGAGTTCGAAGAGGTCGGCTTGGACGCGGCGCAGGAGCGGATCGAACGCGGCGGCCACGGCCAGCGAGCGGGCGACGCCGAGCTGGCTGTTGAGCTCGTCCACCGTGCCGAAGGCTTCGATGCGGGCATGGTCCTTTCGCACCCGTGGCCCACCGAAGAGCCCGGTCTCGCCCGCGTCCCCCGTCTTCGTGTAGATCTTCATCAGGGTGCTCATCTCCTCGGACCGCCGGTGAACGTCGCCGCGGGCTATACTCCGCGGCATGAGGAATTCCTGCAAGCCGCGCCGGGCGCGACCGTCGCGTCGCGAAGAAGCCACATCCGCCTCCCGCGTCGTGGGCCGCGAGACCCGCGGTGGCATCCGCACGGCATGCCGGACCGCGATCTTCCTCGTGGCGGCGTGGCACATCGACTGCGGTGCGGACCGCGGCAGCCTGCTCGCGATGGACGTGCCGGGCGGGTCCGCCGCGTCCCCGGCGGCCGAGACGCTTTCGCCGGCGGAGGCACGGTTCCTCGCGCCCCCGGTGCAGGTCACCGCCGGCATGGCGAAGGCGGGAGAAGGCTATTTTCGCCCTGATGCCCGGCAGATCTGCTTTCAAGCCGTGCCGAACGGCTATCCCTTCTATCAGATCTTCGTGCAGGGCTTCGACGCGTCCGCGCTCGACGTGAACGGGAAGAACGCCGTGACGCGATCCGCGGAGCCCGTGCGCATCAGTCCCGGGCGGGGCCGCACGACCTGCGCCTGGTTCTCGCCGGACGGCAGCCGGCTCCTCTTCGCGTCGAGCCACCTCGATCCCGATCTCGCGGGGACGGAGGAGGCCGCAAGACGGCAGGCCGAGGAGGACGCACGCAGCGGTCGACGCAGGCGCTATCAGTGGGACTTCGACCCTCACATGGAGCTCTTTGCCGCCGACCTCCGCGGCGACGGCATGCTGACGCGACTGACCGACAGCCCTGGGTACGACGCCGAATGCTCGTACTCGCCGGACGGGAGGACGATCCTCTTCGTGAGTGATCGCGACGGCGATCCGGACATCTACGTCATGAACGCGGATGGCTCCGCCGTTCGCCAGCTCGGCAATCAGCCCGGCTACGACGGCGGGCCTTTTTTCTCCCCCGACGGCGGCTGGATCACGTATCGCACCGATCGCGTGGAGAAGGACCTGCTGCAGATCCACGTCATGCGCGCCGATGGCAGTGGCGACACGGCGGTCACGGCCGGTGCCGGCGTGCGCTGGGCGCCGTACTGGCATCCGACCCGGCCGTGGCTGATCTGGACCGGAGCCGATCACTCCGACCCCTCACAAAGGCCGAACTACGACCTCTGGATCATCCGCTACGACACATCGGAGGGGCAGCTGCGGTGGTCGAAGCCGCTGCGGCTCACCGATCATGCCTCGGCGGACGTGCTGCCGGTGTTCTCACCCGACGGGAAGATTCTCATGTGGACGTCGGGGCGCGGTGCGGACGGCGGCGGGCGCGGAGGAGCGAGCCAGCTGTGGGCGAGCCGCGTCGACGTCGACCGTCTCGCGGCATCGCTCGACGCCCTGCCGCTGGGCACGCGACCCGTGGGCGAGACCACCGATGGGCCCTGATGCACCCGCTGTGGGATCGGGGCCCGGGAATGCTCCCCCGCCCGAACCTCGGGACTCCTGCGGCCCCATCGCGATGATCGGTGGCGGCCGGATGGCCCTGGCGCTCGCGGAGGGCTTTTGTCGGACGGGGCGGACGACCGGGGACCGCGTGACCGTGTGCGACCCCGATTCCGTCGCCCGCGAACGGCTCGTGACGGCCGTGCCGGGCGTGAGGTTCGTGCCGACGCCCGCGGCGGCCGCCGCGGCGGCCCGCATCGTCTTCCTCGTCGTCAAGCCGCAGCAGGCGGCGGAGGCGTGTCGTGAGGCACGGCCCGGACTGCGGGCGGACGCGACGATCGTCTCGATCGTCGCCGGCCTGACGACCGATTCACTCGGCGCGCTGCTCGGTTCCCGTCGGATCATCCGCGTCATGCCGAACACGCCGTGCCTCGTCGGACAGGGCGTCTCGGCTTGGTGCGCGACGCCGGAGGTGCCGGCTGCGGATCGTCACGAGATCGTGCGGTTGCTGGCCTCCGTCGGACACGTGCACGAGGTCGACGAGTCGCTCATGGATGCGGTCACCGGACTCTCCGGGTCGGGCCCCGGCTTCGTCGCACGCTTCGTCGAGGCGTTGACGGCAGGCGGGGTCGCAGCCGGACTGCCGCCACCGCTGGCGCTTTCTCTCGCCGTGCAGACCGTCGCGGGCACCGGCGCTCTGCTCGAACGCACCGGAGAGGATCCGGCCGTGGTCCGCGCCCGCGTGACCAGTCCCGGAGGCACCACGCTGGCGGGCCTGGCGCTGATGGACGCTCGCGGGGTGCCCGAGGCGATCACCGCGGCGGTCGTGGCGGCCGCAGCCCGCGCGCACGAACTCGGTGCCGCGCCTCGTCACGCCACGGCGTGACGACCCGCGCCGGCCCCGCGCTGCACGCGAGGCCGGGCGCTACGAGCGGCGCGAGCCGCCGGTTCAACGCCCGCCGGCCTTCTTTCCCTTCTTCGCCTTCCTCGCCGGGCCGGCCTTCGCCTGTTTCGCGACGGCCGAAGCCGCCTTCTTCGCCTTGCCGGCCTTGGCTTTCGGCTTGGATGCGGCGGTCCCCGCGGACGACTTCTTGCCCCGCCTGCTTCCGCCGAAGATGAGCTCCCACCCATCGGCGTACTGCTTGTTGCTTCCGATGCGAATGACCGACATGGTGTGCACTCCGATTCGGTGCCACGGACACGTCGCATCGACCCGTCGACGCGACGCCGCAGCCCCAACGGCGGTGGTACCGATGTTCAACGCCGCGTGTCAAGCGACGCATCGCCATCGACGTCGGCATCGATCTCGAGCAGGAC
>DNLZ01000192.1:0-2173 GCA_003488325.1 Planctomycetaceae bacterium | reverse complement strand
ATCATCAGCGTGTTGCGAGACGCGACCATGCCGGTGATCTCCCAGCGCAGCGTCGGCCGGCGACCGCCTCCCTCCGCGTCGACGGGCTGGACGGCCGCCTGCGGCAGCGGGCGGTCGTTGAGGATCGCGGTGACGCGCGGGTCGGCATCCTCGATCGTGAGCCAGAGCCGGTGGGCGGCGGTGACGCCGCTCGGGCCACCGAATCGCCTGATCCAGCCGGCCGCCAGATCCCCCGCCGGCTCCCACGCAGACGTCAGATTGATGACGTGGGATGGTTTCATCGTCGCCTCGCGGCCACAGCCCGGCCGCCCCAGGCTGCTATACTCCGGCCTCGCAGGAGTACTCGGACAATCTCAGGAGACCACGAGACGATGGGACGCGCCCTCGAATTCACCGACGCCAACTTTCAGAGCGAAGTGCTCGACTCCCCCGTGCCGGTGCTCGTCGACTTTTGGGCGCCGTGGTGCGGCCCGTGCCGCATGATCGGACCGACGATCGAGGAGTTGTCCGCGGAGAATGCGGGCACGTTCCGCGTCGGCAAGGTGAACGTGGACGAGAACAACCGGCTCGCGATGACGTACAACGTGGCGAGCATCCCGACGATCATGATCTTCAGCGGCGGGCAGCTCGTCCAGCAATTCATGGGCGTCCAGCCGAAGGCTCGGCTCCAGCAGGCGCTCGACGAGGCCAAGCCGGCCTGACGTGCGTGGACGAGGCCTGTCGAGCGACCGGCCTCGTCCACACCGCGCCGCCGGGCGTTCAGACCGGCACGACCAGTTCCTCGGTGACCTGCCAGCGTTCGGCGAGATCGACGTCCAGGTGGCTCGTGAGGTCGACGTCGGCACCGGGCTGCCGCAGCTTCTCGACCGCCTTCGCCTCGATCTGCCGCACCCGCTCCCGGGTGACGTCGAAGATCGTCCCCACCTCCTCGAGCGTGTAGGCGTAGCCGTCCGCCAGCCCGAACCTCAGGCGGATGATCTCGCGCTCGCGATAGGAGAGCGTGTCGAGCGCCCGCGAGAGCGAGGCGCGGAGTGACTGGCGGTTGAGGTCCTGGAGGGGATCCTCCTCGCGACGATCGCAGACGAATTCACCCACCGATCCGTCCTCGGTCTCGCCGAGTGGCTGATCGAGCGAGGCCGGCCGTCGTGACATCCGCCAGATGCACTCGGCCTCGTCCACCGCGAGGCCGGCACGCGCGGCCAGCTCCTCGACCGTCGCCTCCCGCCCGTGCTGCTGGAGCAGGTCGCGGGCGGCGTTCCGCATCTTGGTGAGCATGTCGACCATGTGCACCGGCATGCGGATCGTGCGACTCTGATCGGCGATCGCACGGGTGATGGCCTGGCGGATCCACCACGTCGCGTACGTCGAGAACTTGAAGCCGCGGGCATGCTCGAACTTGTCGACGGCCCGCATGAGGCCGGAGTTGCCCTCCTGGATCAGGTCGAGGAACGACAGGCCGCGGTTCCGGTACCGCTTCGCGATCGAGATGACCAGTCGCAGATTGCCCTCCGCGAGATCGCGCTTCGCCGCGTCGTAGCGCTGCTGGAGATCCTCGAGTCGGGCGAGCCGTCGCGCGAGCGTGCGGCGGCTCTCACGAACGCCCAGCAGGATGCGCCGCTGCTCGAGCGCCGCCGTGGCCGGATCGATCGTGCCGCCGACGCGGTCGCCGAGCGTGGCGAGCCGGTCGGCCTTGGCTCGCAGCTCCTTCAGGAGCGGGTAGAGCCGCTGGATCCGCAGGTGCATCTCCTCGACGAGTCGCACCGACTTGTTGCGCTGCCGCACGAGACGCCGCCACGCCGCCCGACGCTCCGCGGGGGCCGCGGCCCGCGAGGTGGCGATCCGAAACAGACGCCGTTTCTCCTGCTCGAGGCGACGCAACGTCACGAGATTCGGCTCGAGCCGCCGCAGAATCCGCTTCTTCTCCCCCGTGTTGGTGACCGAGACCTCGATGGTCCGGTCGAGACGCACCGTCCCCGCCTGTACCCGCTCGAGGAGCTGGAGCGCGCCGGCGAGCACGAAGTCGTTCGCGAGCAATGTGCGGCGGAACTTGCGCCGCCAGTGCTCGATCCGCCGGGCACTGTCCACCTCGGTCTGTCGCGAGAGCAGCGGCATGCCACCCATCTGGAGCAGGTAGAGCCGCACCGGGTCCTCGATCACCGCGAGCGGCCGGCGG
>DNLZ01000120.1 GCA_003488325.1 Planctomycetaceae bacterium | reverse complement strand
CTACGCAAGACGTGCTCTAGGAAAGCCCTCGTGCGGCCCGACTCGGCGAGACTGTGCGTGAGCGCCAGAACAACGCCACCCCAAAGGGCCGGCAGGCGTTCCGGGTGCCGCCTGTTCAGGGCCTTGGAGACGGCAGCGCACGGCTCACGAGCCGCCTGTCAGCCGGGCCATTGTTGCGCCCGCCGCCCGTCAGCCGGGCAATCGTTCATCGGCCGGGCTGAACCGGCGCATGCCGCAGGGCCGGCGGCAGGTCGTCCCCCGCCTCGACGAAGGCCACAAGCGCCAGGATCTCCTCGCGGGAGAGCACGTTGACGAGTCCCGCCGGCATCGCCGAGACCCTCGCGGGAATCCGCTCCTCGACGCGGCGTGGCGAAAGCGCGAGCGTGCGAGACGGATCGAGCAGGTTTGGCACGATGCGGATCTCGTCGTCCGACTCGCCCACGACGACCCCCGAGACGACGCGGCCGTCGTCAAGCACGAACTGGATCACGCGGTAGCGATCCGCGATCTCGAGCGAGGGATCGAGCACGTGCGCGAGGAGGTCACGGCCGCGCAGCCGCTTCACGCTCTCGGTGAGCGGGGGCCCGAGGTTCACGCCGTGTCCCGCGGCCACGTGGCACTGCGTGCAGCGGGCCTTCACGAAGGCGTGCATGCCCGCGGACAGGAGCGCCTCATCCCGCACCGACGCGAATGCGGCCGCCGGAAAGTCGTCCAGGGTCCACGCCTTCACGAGCGTCGGCCGGCAGGCGGCCAGGAGCTCCTCCGCCTCCGCGGCGTCGCGGGCGACGACCATGCGGCCGTTCATCACGATCCAGTGACCGGGAAACGTGCAGACGTAGGGATGGATGCCCGGCTCGGCAGGGGCCTCGAAGCGGAGCACGTGCGACTGCGATCGGCGCGTCGGCCCGATCATCGGGGTGGCCGCGAGGATGAGATCCTGCTTCGACGACGGCACGAAATCACCCGCCGCGTTGGCCGGATCCCTCGCCATCTCGTTGGCGGCGACGCCCACCTCCTCGAGGGCTCCGGGCTTCACGATGACGAGGTTGTGATCCGTGGCATCGGGGTTGGTGAACACGAGCTTCACCGGCTGACCGGGCCGCACGACGAACTCGCCGCGCGTGAAGAGCATGCGTTCCGGCTCGCAGGAGATGCGCACCTCGGTGAGGCCCGGGCGGGCGTCGAAGGACCGCTCGGCGGCGGTCGGCTTCGGCTCGGTGATCGGCTGCCGTCGTCGGATCCGCGCGAGCAGGCGCGGCACCGGTGAATCCTCGGCGCGTTCCCAGTGGCGCCGCAGCGTGCGCGACTCGAGGGCGCAGGCCGTCGCGTAGGCGAGGTGCCCGCCGACCGGACTCGCGGCGATGTCGAGCACGCACGCGAGGGCCTCCGGCGTGCCGATCCAGCTGGCGGTGATGGCGGCCTCGAGCCGCACGAGGCCCGCCGGGTCGACGGCGCCGCGGGCAAGCAGGGCGTGTCGCTCGGGCACCGCCTCGTGCCAGAACCGCAACTGGCGCATCGCGGCGGCACGTACGTGATGGTCGTCGCTCGACACGAGGTCCGCCAGGAGCGCGGGACGAACGGCGCCGATCGTCGCGAGCGCCCAGAGGGCCTCGACCCGCCGTCGCGGCGTGGAGGGATCGGCCGGTTCGAGGCGGGCGAGCCACGCATCGACGGCCGCGGCGGCGGCCTGCGGATCACGATCGGCGAGCGTGCGTCGGGCGAGCGACCGCACGCGACTCGCCGGGTCGTCGAGCAGGGCGACGAGTCCGGCAGGATCGAGCCGTGAACAGTCGAGCGGCGGCGACATCGACTGCCCCTTCGCCGTGATCCGCCAGATTCGTCCGCTCTCCCGGTCGCGGCGACTGTCGCGGAGCGAATACTGGGCGTGCCCCTTCACCGGGTTGTACCAGTCGACGCAGTAGAGGTCGCCACGCGGACCGAAGTGGAGGTCGACCGGAATGAAGCTGAGATTCGTGGAGAAGAGCAGGTCGGAGACGTACTGCTCCTCGTATCCCTCGTCTGCCTCGATCCAGCGATGCATCTCGAGACGGTTGGTCGGCTTGTAGCGGGCCTTCACGAAGCCCCCCTGGAGCTCCTGTGGAAAGCCGTCGACGTCGACGAACGCATGGCCGCACGTGCCGGAGTACGCCTGCAGGCCGCGGGGCGACGCGTGCTGTCCGGGATAGGGCGGATCGAGTGCGTGGAAGGCCTCGGCGAAGATCGGATGGCTGGCGACGTGGTTGCCCCAGGGGTCGAAGGCCACGCCCCACGGGTTCGTGCTCGGGTAACTCCCGAAGCTCGTGAGGCGATGGGTGCCGGGCTCGTAGCGAAACCAGCCGCTGTTCTGCTGCCGTACCGGTCCGTACGGCGTTTCCACCTGGGTGTGATGAAAGATGCTCTCCCGGAAGAGCAGGGCGCCGTCGGGTGACCAGATGAAGTCGTGCAACGCGTGGTGGGAGTCCTCGGTGCCGAAGCCGGAGAGGATCACCTCGTGCACATCGGCGCGATCGTCGCCGTCGAGGTCGGCGAGAAAGGTGAGGTGCGGCTGCTCCGAGACGAGGACCCCGCCGCGGCCCAGCTCGAACGACAGCGGCAGGTGCAGGTCGTCGGCGAAGGTGGTCGCGGTGTCGGCCCGCCCGTCGCCATCGACATCCTCGAGGATCACGAGGCGGTCGCGTGGTTCCATGCCGGGATAGAGATGCGGATAGGCCTGCGAGGTGCTCACCCAGAGACGGCCGCGGGCGTCCCAGCGGCACTGGATCGGGTTGGCGATCTCGGGAAACCGCTCCTCCCCCGCGAACAGCTCCACCTCGAACCGGGGGTCGACCTGGAAGGCCCGTTGCTCGTCCGCGGCCGACAGCCATTCGTTCGCGCCGCGAGACTCGCTCACGGCGGGCAACGGCGGGACGTTCGTGTCGTCGACGACGTCGGGCACCGGGCGGCCGCGGGCGACGTCGTGGATCCGCCGATCGCGGTTCGCGCACATGACGTCGAACGCGGCGAGTGCCGGCAGGAAGTCGAGGTAGCCGTAGTCCTTGCTGCGGCCGCCGGTGTAGTAGAAGGTGTTGAGGGGGCGATAGCGGCGGAAGAACTGACGATCGAGATCGACGCAGGCGTCCCGCAGCCGCCCGTCCACGACGGGCGGCTCGGCGCCGAAGAGCGCGCGAAACAGCACGTCCGCGAACGCGCGGTAGCCGTCGGCGGAGAGGTGGCAGCCGTTGATCGTGCGATCGGTGCCGGGATCGGCGAGAAACGCGGCGGACGGCCCGAAGACGTCCACGAAGGCGATCCCTTCGGCCGCCGCGACGTCGCGCATCGCCGTCACATAGAGCGCGATGGAGGCGTTGTTGCGATCGGCAGCCGCGACGCCCGTGACATTCTCGTTGGCGATCGGGCTCACGAGGACGACACGCGCTGGACCGCGGCCGTTGAAGGCCTTGCCTGCCAGTCCTCGCAGGAACGACGCGAGCCGGCGGCGAAAGTCCGGCACTCCGTCCGGGCCCGCGAAGGACTCGTTGAACCCGTACGCGGCGAAGATGACGTCGGCCTCGAAGCGCACGAGGTGCTGCTCGAGGTCGGCGAAGTTGTCCGGACGCGGGGCGAGGCCCACCTCGTCGGCCGACCACGCGAGGTTGCGAATCACGAGCTCGTGATCGGGAAACCCCGCGTGGATGACCGCCGAGACGTCGCCGAACAACTGCGCCCGCTCGAAGAGCGTGTTGCCGACGAGGCAGATGCGGTCGCCCCGACGGAGTTCGAGGGGCAACGACGTGACGCCCGGTTCGCAGGCGCTCGCCCGCGGGGCCGTCGCCGCGAAGATGCCGGCGGCAGCGAACGCGTCGTCCGCCCCGGCCGGATCGGCGGCACGCACGCGGTCGCCCGCTGCGCCACACAAGACCGCGCCGGCAGCGATCAGCACGCGTGTGACGAGCGGGAGCGTCCGGAGCTCGGGGAGCGTCGATGCGGATCGTGCGATACCCATCGGTCCGTCGGATCGTCCGGTCAGACCCGCGGGATCTCGAATCCGCTCCGCGGCGCCCGGGCCATGAAGGCGGCAGCCTGGCTGTCGCCCGTGATCGTCTCGCCCACGGGATCCCAGGTGATCGCCCGGCCCAGCCGCGCGGCGATCGCCGTCAGATGGCAGGTGTTCATGGCGATGACGTGGCTGTAGACGTCCGACACCGGCAGGCCGCCCTCGCGGATGCAACGGTAGAAGTTGTTCTTGTGCCCCTCGAACGGCTTTCCCTTGTAGAGCGTCACGACGTCGGCGTCGGCGAAGGCGTCCTTGTCCCACGCCTCTTCCACCGGCGCCCCCGTGATCTTGCCGCGGTTGACGAAGAGCTTGCCCTTCTCCCCCTCGAAGAGGATGCCATTGTCACCGCGGCTCGTGACGACCATCTCCACGCCGCTCGGGAACGTGCAGGTCACCGCGAAGTCGTGCGACGTGTTGTAGGAGTCGTCCCGCTCGGGATAGCCGTCCTTGAAGGGCACCGGGTGCTTGGCGTCGGCACCGTCGATCTTCACCGGCCCCTTCCCCTTCGCGTCCTCGCGCAATGCCCACTGCGCGATGTCGACGTGGTGTGCGCCCCAGTCGGTGAACTTGCCGCCCGAATACTCGTACCACCACCGAAACTCGTAGTGGCAGCGCTTCTCGCGGTAGGGCACCGCCAGCGCCTGTCCCTGCCACATGTTCCAGTCGAGTTCCTTCGGTGCCTCGGCCACCTGGAACGGGCCGCCCGTCGGGCTGCCGTTGATGCCGACGGTGACCTTCCTGATCGGGCCGAGCAGACCCTTCTGCACCATGTTCACCGCGCGCATGAACCGGTCGCGATCGCTGCGCTGCTGCGTGCCGATGAAGAACACCTTGTCGGGGTGCTTCTCGGCCGCCGCCCGCACGAGCCGGTTTTCCTCGAGCGTCAGCGAGAGCGGCTTCTGGCAGAAGACGTGCTTCCCCGCCTGGAGTGCCTCGATCGCGATCTTCACGTGCCAGTGGTCCGGCGTCACGATGCTCACGACGTCGATGTCCGGCCGGTCGAGCACGCGGCGGTAGTCGCCGTAGGCGTCCGCCTTGCCCTTGCCGATCTTCTCGTCGTGCTTCGCGCGCTCGGCATGCCGCGAATCGACGTCGCAGACGGCCACGACGTCGCCAAACTGGGCATGGCCGTGGGCGTCGCCGGTGCCCATGCTGCCCACACCGATGCAGCCGATGAGCGGGCGGTCGGTGGCCGCCTCGTTGGCGAACGCCCGCCGCGTCGAGGGAAAGAACGGGACCGTGCCGGCCGCGGTGACCGCCGCCGTCGCGCCAAGAAACGTCCGTCGCGGATGCCGAGTTGAGATTGCCATCGGTGCTCTCCCCTGGGACGGCCGTCGTCGGCCGGAAACGACATGTGCCGCGGCTCACCCTCCGCGCGTCGCCATGAGCATACCGTCGGCCCGGACGCGGGGGCAGGCGGCGCCGAAGGTACGATTGGGGCCGTTCCCCGTGGACCGGCCGGCCCACCCACGCGCCCCGATGAATCCCGCAATGACGAGTGCCCGCAGCCTGACGTTCCGCCTGCTCGTGCCCGTGCTGGCGACGACCGTCCTGCTGTACCTGCTCGTCTTCGGCTGGATCCTCGTCGATGCCCGACGCCGGGCGCTCGTCGAGGCCGAGACACGGGCGCGCGAGACGGCGATCCGCTGTGCGACCGAGGTGGCTGGGTACATCGATCGGACGTTCCAGATCCCGCGGACGCTGGCCGCCGAGTTCGCCGGGCTGCGGAGCCAGGGCGTGCCGAGCCGGGCGTCGGTCACCGCCGCCCTGCGGCAGACGCTCGTCGCCGAGCCGGAGGTCCTCGCCCTCTACACGCTCTGGGAGCCGAACGCGTTCGATGGGCGCGACGCCGACTTCGTCGACACGCCGGGGCATGACGGGAGCGGCCGCTTCATCCCCTACTGGAACCGTGGCCGCGGCGATCCGCTCCTCGAGCCCCTCGTCGACTACGACAAGGAGGGACCAGGGGACTACTTCCTCATCCCGCAGCGCACCGGCCGGGACGCCTGGATCGAGCCCTACCTCTATCCGGTCGCCGGGCGCGAGGTGCTCATCACGTCGCTCGTCAGCCCGATCCGGATGGACGGCTCGTTCGTGGGCATCGCCGGACTCGACATCGATCTCGCGACGCTCACCGACCGCGTCGGGGCGATCAAGCCCTTCGGCACCGGCTACGGCATCCTCGTATCGGGTGGCGACGTCATCGTCGCCCATCCGGATCGCAGCCAGGTCGGTCGCAGGCTCGCGCCGACCGACGGTGTCGTGGCGTCGCTCACCGAGGCACGCGAGGCCGGCCGGGGCGACACGGCGGCGGTCGCCGGATTCTCCGAGGTACTCGACGCGCCGGTCTACTACGTCTCCACGCCGGTCGTGGCGCGGGGCATCGACACGCCCTGGTGGCTCGTGGTGGCGATTCCCCGCGACGGTGTCAGTGGCGATGCGAACCGGCAGATCAGGCAGGTGATGGTGGCGGGGGCCGTGCTTGCCAGCGTGCTCGCGGGCGTGCTCTGGTTGACGGCACGCTCCCTGGCACGCGACCTGCGGCACGTGTCGCACTCCGTCCACGACGGGGCCCAGCACACCGCCGCGGCGGTGCGGCAGCTGGCCACGCAGGGACACGCGCTCTCGTCGGGGGC
>DNLZ01000118.1:3624-4266 GCA_003488325.1 Planctomycetaceae bacterium | reverse complement strand
CGGAGTCGGAGTCGGAGTCGGTGTCGGTGTCGGGGTGCCGCCTGCCACTATCGTGATGCTTCGCGTGGTCGCTCCCGTGACCGTGCGTTCACCGTAGTGATCCGTGACCCGCTGCCGCACGCGGATTTGCCCCTCCGCGTAGGTCCCTTGCGGAAGCACGATCCGTGCGTCACGACCGAGGGTCGCCCACGTCGATCCGGCGTTGGTCGTCACCTCCCAGGCCGCCCGCGGGTTGACGCGGCTGACGTTCACGGTGCCGTTGGTGCTCACGCCGTCGGTCGGACTCGCCCCATCGTCGACGGCCAGGGCGAACGTGGCCGTGCCGATCGCCCGATCGCGGAAGTGGTCGCGGGCGACCCGCTCGACGTCACCCCAGCCGGAGCGACCGGACCGGTCGAGGCTGTAGAGCACGTGCACCGGCAGCGAGGGCTGCTTGGCGGGCTGGCCCGTCGTGTCGTTGGTCGGAGGATTCAGCGTGACAACGGCCTCGAACGCGTAGATTCCGTCGGGCGCGCCGTTGGTGACGAACGACTGACCCGATCCACCGATCCCGATGTTCGTCGTGACGTGGTAGTGCAATTCGCCGCTCGACGGCACCGTCTGGACCGCGAGCGGCCCCGCCGCCCCCGCCGCCCCGATGCG
>DNLZ01000118.1:3049-3216 GCA_003488325.1 Planctomycetaceae bacterium | reverse complement strand
CCGCCGCGGAAATCGAACCCCATCCTCCACGTCGCCGGCAGTGCCCCGCGTGAGGCATTGATTCCGGGATCTCCGGCCGACACGACCCCGGACTGGGCCGCCTCCAGGTCGTAGAGGTACACCTGCTGGTAGTCCACGATGGCCGCGGCACCGCTGCGGGCATGATC
>DNLZ01000118.1:1754-2643 GCA_003488325.1 Planctomycetaceae bacterium | reverse complement strand
GGCGTCGAGCGATCCCCATGCCGACTGGCGGCATGCCGTCGCCTCGAGCCCCACCCTTTTCGGTCGGTGATCATCGCAGGTGCCCGTTCCCGGTACGACTTCGATCGACGTCCGCGGTCACATCACCATGATCCGCACGCCCGGCGACCGCACCGATCGAAACGTCAGGACAGATTGATTGCCGAACACGTCCGTGATCGCCCCGCCATTCAACGAGATCGGACCGGCGATCTCGATCCCCTGTGGTGCCACATCCCCGTCTTTCACAGTGTACTCGAAGACATGCTCCGCGGTCGGGCTCATCGGATTCACCCACGTGGCACTGCCGAGCACGCCCCCCCGGATCGCCCGCACGACGATCGTCGGCGTCGCTCCACCCTCGACCCCCACGAGCCGATTCCATGTCAGCCGGAACCTGAAGACGGCGCCCGTGTGGTAGTCGCCTTCGCCGGTCTGATCCTGCACCTGAATCACGCTGGGCCGCGTCGTCTGTGCCTGCATCTCCGGCAAGGTCACGGCGAACTGTGGAAACACCGTGCCACCGCCCGGCCCACGGATCCGACTGCCGTTCGACAGCTGGATCCCGAGCTGGCCGCCGCGGGGACGCACGGCGCCGTTGTCCCCCGCCCGCACCGTGTAGGAAAAGACGAGGTTCTCGCCGCTGCTCGCGGCGCGGTCGAGCGTCGCAAAACGGGGCTTCCCACCGATCGTGAGCGGCAGCCGCGGGCTTCCCGTCGCCGTCACCGCGTCGGAGAAGCGATACGTCACCTGGATCGCCTGCCCGAGGCCATAATTCACCTGCGACGGCACCGTCACCCCGAACACGCTCACCGCCGGGCTCTCGTCGAACAGTTCGACCGCCGCCTCGTGCGCGGCCTCGCTCGCGCCG
>DNLZ01000118.1:1043-1382 GCA_003488325.1 Planctomycetaceae bacterium | reverse complement strand
AGCCGGCCGACGACCACGTAGATGCCGACCGGTGCGGGCCGGCCGAATGCAGAGCCGTTCCAATTGCGACCGACCGTGACGTTGAAATGGTCATGCACCTCCGTGCCGCCCTCGATCGGCTCCGCCATGCCGATGTCGAGCAGTCTGCCAACGTTGCGCGTCGCGCCGATCCGCACGTCCTCCGCCTCGTTGTTGAAGTTCATCTCCACGCCACCGCGCACGGGGGAAAAGCGCGGCGTGCTGCCGCTGCCATTCCAGAACATCACGCCCTGCATCACCTCGAACTGCAGGGACGTCTCCGCGGCCAGTCCCGTGACGTCAAAACCCACGTCGAAGACC
>DNLZ01000118.1:0-621 GCA_003488325.1 Planctomycetaceae bacterium | reverse complement strand
ACCTCCTGCTGCATGGAGACGTCCGCGAAGGTCGCGACATCGTGATGCGATTCGGCTGCCACGACATCGACAAGCCCCGTCGCCGAGAGGACGCACCGCGACTCACAGGCCTCGAAACGGAGCGGCAGAGTGGCCGGCCGACGGCCTCCCCGAGCGCGTGAACGGGATGGAAACATGGCGAACAGGGAAGAACCGATGGACATGACAAGCGCCTCCGGGCGTGATTGTTCGGGCAACGGGCCCGACGGGGATGATGGATCGAAAGCGAGAACGACCGCCGCGTTACCGCGGCTTGGAAAACTCCGGGGTTTGCCACGGCGGTGACGCCCACTGGCGGATCGTGCTCGCCGCGATCGTCTCGACGTGACCATCCGCGTACAGGTAGGGGGCCATCTCGCCGTAATGCCGCTTGAGCGCCACCTCCAGGTCGATCATGTCGTAGACGGTGCCGGACTGCTTGTTCGCGTCACGGAACCAGATGAAGGAGTGCACGTGGTCGCCGAAGACGGAATCACCCCGTTTCTCCGAGAGCTCGAAGGCGATGATCGATCGGGTCGTTTCCGTGATTTTTCGCAGGTTGTCGAAGCCCGGCCCGTCACCGCGCATCTCCGGCTCCTTCGT
>DNLZ01000119.1:4926-5970 GCA_003488325.1 Planctomycetaceae bacterium | reverse complement strand
CCCGGGGGTGCCGCCGCGACCCCGTCCACACCGCCCGCGTGACAGGCCACGCAGCGCAGGGTCACGAACGCGTCGCGTCCCGGCGCGGTGCGGGCGTCGTCGTGTGAAGCAGCCGGCGGCGGCGCGACGCCCCCGGCGCCCCGGAGGAGGTAAGCGGCGATGTCGGCCGCCTCGGCGGCCTTGAGCTTCAGCGAAGGCATCCGCCCGGCCGGCCGCGCATGCGACGGCACGATGAGAAACTCGGTGAGCGAGCGCCGCGAATACTTTGCCGCCACGTGCTGCAGGGGCACCGACGTGAACGGTTTTTCCGGCAGGGGAATCCCCGCCTCGATCAGATCCTCCTCGTCAAGCGGCGCCCGCGCGGTCGCCGCGGGGGCGACACCGGATCGACCCTCCTCGGGCGCGTGGCACGCGACGCAGCCCACCCGGTGATAGAGCGTCGCGCCCGACGCGGCATCACCACGCTCCCAGAACGCCGGCGGCATCGGGTTGAGTCCCGTCGGCTTCGGAAGCGGCACCGGCGCGCGTCGGGTCGAGAGATACGAGACGAGCGCCGCGATCGTGGCGGGGCGATCGCCTGGCGGCACGGAATCGAGGGCATGGGGCATGGTCGTGCCCGGGGCCGCCGTGGCGGGCTCGGCGAGATAGCGACTCAGCCACGCGGCGTCCACGCGTGCGCCCACGCCCGACAGGTCGGGCCCGGGCTTCGGCTCGAGTCCGGGTATCTCCGCCTCATGGCAGGCGACGCACCCGAGTTCCCCGATCAGGAGGCGTCCGGCGACGCTCGCTTCGAGCCGACCGCCGGGAGCGGCGGTCTCGCGACCGAACCGCTCGAAGGCCGACACGACCGCGCCGCCTCCGGGGCGTGTCTCCGCCACGGCCAGCGGTGGCAGCCACGGCAGCGCGACGGCGAACGCGGCCAACGCCCGGAGGGTCGCTCCTCGCTCGACAGGCCGACTCGCTCCCATCGCTGGCGTCCCTCAACGGATGCGGGTTCCGTGAGGATAGCACGGCAGCGACGGCATCCGCTCAGGGGGCTTCCCG
>DNLZ01000119.1:0-4592 GCA_003488325.1 Planctomycetaceae bacterium | reverse complement strand
TCCGCGTCACGCTTGTCCGTATCGCGCCTGTCCATGTCGCGCCTGCCTGCCTCGCGTTTCTCGTCGTGCCCCCTTCGCAGCCGCTCGACTTCCTCCTCGAGGCGTCGCACGCGCTGCTCCATCTCCTCGAACCGTTGCCTCCCCTCCTCCATGCGACGCATGGCCGCCTGCATCCGCTCGCGACCCTCGCGCATCGCCTCTTCCATGCGCTCGCGCATCTCGCTCGAGCCGCCGGGCATCGCACCACCCGGCATCGGAGGCCGCTCGGGCATCGCAGGCCTGCCTCGTCCTTCGGGCCGCCCACCCTCGGGAGGCTGTGGACCAGGCGGGCCCCACGGCGGCCGCGGACCACCCTCGCGCGGCGGTCCGACTCGACCCCGACCCTCGGGAGAGCCGCCGGGGCCGCGCTCCTCCGGAGGACCGAGCCGTTCCATGAGCCGCTCGAGCCCGTTCGCGATCCGATCGAGCCGCCGCATCATCTCGTCATTGCCGGTCGGTCGCGGTCCCGGCCGCTCCTCGTCGGCCACGACGCCTGGCGTCATCGTCGCCAGCCATACAACCGCGGCGAGGCCGACACACGTGGTCGCCGGGCAGGACCACCGTCGGCGTGCACGCACGGATGCCTGCGGCCGCGTTCCGCGACGCTCGCCATAACCGAGGCCCGCAGCCTGCCCACCGGCCACTGTCCGACACCCGACGCTCGACGACAGCCTGATCATGAATCGCTCCTGGAGAACGGGATGGTTTCCGGTCGTGGCTGGACGACCCGACACGCGGACTTTCTGCTTGGAGTGGTGAGGGCTCGACCGGGCGATGGGGCATGATGGCGGACCGGTGCAGTCACCCCCGTCCGACGACAGTATTCATGAACGAGATGCCGGCGGCAAAGTTTCGCGACCCAGCGCTCGTGGACTACGGGAGCGATCCCGCGGGACTCGGTCGCCGGCTCGAGCGTTTCGCCGGACTGCTCGTCGATCGCCCGCTGCCGCACGTCACGGGGGCACGGCGGGATCCGGCTGCGTGGCCCGAGGCGGCGGCGGTGTTCCATCCCACGTCCCGGTCGACGAACGCGGGGCCGGCGGGACGGTGGGAGTTTCGTCGCACCGTGCCCGACCCGTGGCGCACGTCCATCCCGCTCGGCCTCGCGACGATCCTGCTCGAGATCCGCCCGGCGCCATCGGGCCAGATCGGCGTCTTCCTCGAACAGGTCGCGCAGTGGCAGTGGCTCGCCGCTGTGACGCCGCCGGGCAGCGTCATGCTCTCCCTCTTCGGGCACTCGGGGGCCGCCACGCTCGCGCTGGCGGCAGCCGGGGCCGAGGTCGTGCACGTCGATGCATCACGCCAGGCCCTCGCGCTGGCCCGGCGCAACGCCGAAGCGTCCGGACTCTCCCACCTGCCGATCCGATGGGTGTGCGATGACGCCGCAGGATTCGTCCGCCGGCAGGTGCGACGCGGTCGGGGATTCTCCGGCGCGGTGATCGATCCGCCATCCTGGGGTCACGGCCCGCGCGGGGAGGCGTTCGCGATCGACCGCGATCTCGCGCCGCTCGTCGGCGATGTCGCGCGGCTCGTCGCGGCGGGCGGGACACTGCCCCGTGGCCCCCTGCTGCTCACGTCTCACTCGTCCGGCTGGCATCACCGCCGGCTGCGGGCGACACTGCAGGAGGCCTGCGCGACGGCAGGGATCGGCTGCGATCCGCCCCAGGACGGCCCGCTCACCTGCACCGACGACGCCGATCGCACGCTCGACCTCGGGGCCTACGCACGGTGCCTGCCACGCTCCTGAGTTTCCCCGGCCGTCGTCCTCCCATGCTGCCCGACCCGATCACGAGCCCGTCGAATCCGCGCGTCCGCGAGGCGGCCGCCCTGCGCGACGCGGCCACGCGCCGCCTGACGGGACTCACGCTCGTGGACGGGCGTCGCGAACTCTCCCTCGCCGTCGCCGCGGGCGTGGAGATCGTCGAGGTCTTCGCGACAGCTGATGCGGTAGGCGACGACGGCTCGCGCGACGCACTCGATGCGCTCGTGGCTCGCGGCACCCGGCTCACGACCGTGGGGCCGCGCGCCTTCGCGCGCCTCGCGTTCGGCGACCGCGACGAGGGGGTCGTCGCCGTCGTGCGGTTCACGGCCTCGCATCTGGCAGACGTGCCGCTGCAACGCGACCGTCCGGTGCTCGTCGTCGAGGGAATCGAGAAGCCGGGGAACCTCGGCGCGATCCTCCGCAGCGTGGACGCCGCCGGCCTCGCCGGGCTCGTCACCTGCGATCTCCGGACGGACGTGGCCAACCCCGCGGTCATCCGCGCGAGCCTCGGCACCGTCTTCCGTGTGCCGCTGGCCACCGCGACGGCGCCGGACGTCATCGGGTGGTGTGCCGCGCAGGGGCGCCGCGTCGTGGCGGCGACGCCCGACGGCACCCGGAGTTGGCACGCAGCCGACCTCACCGGGGGCGTCGCGATCGTGCTCGGCAGCGAGGCCCACGGCCTCTCACCGGTCTGGCATGCGGCCGCCGACGCCGGCACGATCGTCGTCGAGTCCATCCATCTGCCGATGCACGGCGCCGCCGACAGCCTCAATGTCTCGGCCACAGCGGCCGTCCTCGCCTACGAAGCCCTGCGACAGGAGAGCCTGCAGCGATGAGCGTTCCCGACCCTGCCACGCCGATCGATCCGACGCCGCGGCCCGAGGACTTCGCGGCCCTCGAGCGGGCCTGCTCCGCATCCGGACCGGAGGCGATGTTCGCCGCACTCGCCGAGTCCCTGCGGCGCCGCCGTCGGTGGCACGCGCTCTTCGACACGCGGCTGATCGAGGCGCGGCTGCGGCACGGCCTGCCCGCGGCCGGAGACCTGTCGCGCGTTCCGGAGGATGTCCGCGAGCGGATCGACGAGGCATCGCTCGCCGCATGTCGCGAGGTCGGCTGGCCGCTCCTCGAGGAGGGTCAGGTCGCGGCGGCCTGGCTCTACCTGCGCGCCGCGGCCGAGCCGGGCGAGGTGGCCGCTCGCCTCGCGGAGCTCGCCACCCGGGTGACCGAGTCCGCCGCCGTCGACGACGAGGCGCAGGCGCGGCACCTCCAAGAACTCGTGGGCGTGGCGCTGTGGGAGGGCGTCGATCCGGCGGTCGGCATCGATCTCGTGCTCCGCACCCAGGGCACCTGCAACTCGATCACCGCCTATGAGCAGGCGGTCTCCCGGCTGCCGGCGGCGCGGCAGCAGCCTGCGGCCGCCGTCCTCACGCGGCATCTGCACCGGGAGGTGACCGCGAACCTTGCCGCCGACCTCGAGCGCCGCGGGGTCCACACGGCCACTGCAGCCGGGGATTCCGCGATCGCCGCGCTCCTCGCGGCGGCGGGCGGACTCGCCGACGATCCCGCCGTGCACATCGACGTCTCCCACCTCCAGTCGGTGCTGCGCATCGCGCGCGTCTGCACCGACGAGCCGACACTGCGGCGGGCATTCGATCTCGCGTGCTACGCGTGTCGCCTGCCGGCGGACGTCACCTATCCGGGCGAGCCGCCGTTCGAGCAGGTGGGCGAGGCGTCGCGCCACTGGTTCGGGGCACAGCTGGGAATCGAGGTCGAGGCGGCGCTCGCGTTCTTTCGACGCGCCGCGGCGCGGGCCCGGATGGAGGAGGCGGGCACCCTCCCGTCCGACGTGCTTGCCGTGCTCCTCTGGCGGCTGGGAAGACCCGCCGAGGCGCTCGCCGCCATGCTCGAACGTCCGACGGATCAGGGCATGCCCAGCACGCTGCAGGCGGCCGGCATGCTTCCCTCGCTGCTCGAGATCGCGGCAGCGGCCGGTGACTGGCGGGCCCTGCGTCAGGCGTGCCGGGAGCGCGGCGACGAGATCACATTCGCCGCGTCACTGGCGGCGGAACGTCACCAGGGCCAGACCGAGCCGAACCAGTAGCCCCACTCGGCGACGTTGGGTCGCACGTCCTCGATGATCGAGCGACACGGCCGCCACGGTTTCTTCGCGAGCACGCTGTTGCCGCACGGTCCGCACGAGCCGCACGGCGCCGACGAGGAACCCGGACCGCACGTCATGCACGGGCCCGGCACCCAGCCCACCTGCTCGGCGCTCAGGAAGCCACGGCCAGGCGGCAGCTGCCACGGCACGAGCATGTCGGGCGGCTGACGCACCCCGTGGCAGCCGCGCCAGCGGGCGCACCCGTCGCATGGATCGACACAGTGCGGATCCTCATGGACGGCGCCCCAGTAGCGGGGGCCGCAGCCCGTACCGCCGTAGTCACGGCCACAAGCCGAGTGGCCGCAGTGCCCGCATGGTCCGCCGGCCGAGGCCGGTAGGGCGACGAGGGCGAGCAGGGCGACGGCCACGGCCGCAGCACGCGTCGTGATCATGCCGATGGATTCGTTCATGCAGAAGGTATCGGTCATGACGCGGCCGATCGCCGCGTTACGCCCCACCGCAGCGTCAGAGCCTGCGCAGACCTCCCGAATCCCCAACCCTCGGCCGTGCATCTGGCCTCTGTACGGCAACGGCTCAGGGGGCGGCAAAAGTCTCCTCGCGCCGGCCGCTCACTCGGGAAGCGTTCGCCGCCCCCCTTCGCCGCGTCTGTTCTCCCCGTGGCGTACGCCT
>DNLZ01000074.1:3279-10021 GCA_003488325.1 Planctomycetaceae bacterium | reverse complement strand
GGCCGCCGCGATGAGGGTCGGCACACGCGATCAATTGTGAGCGCCGCGACGACAGCGCGCTCACAAAATGAGGCGTTGTGAACAACGACATCACACGTGAAGTGACGAACCGAAACGTTGCGATATACGTAATCGGACATTAGGAACGAATGAGCGCCGCCCGGCCTTTCTGGTCTGGGCGGAGCCGAGTGACCCCCGTGCGGCCGTGGCCATGCGCGGGGTGATGTCGTAACCGGACGGTTGGCGGGCGGTCCGGTGGTTCGTCGAGCCTCGTCGATCCGTGCGCGTCGCTTCCGAGTGGCCGCGCGCCGGAAGCCAGAAAGGAGACATCATGGCTGCAGCAGCAGCGGCGCAGATACCTCCGTACGGAACACCCGATGGGTATCACGGTCCTTTCGAGAGCGAGCGGTTCCTCACCGAGCTTTCCGAGGACCAGGCCGCGATGCTCGCGCGTGGCCGTGGTGACGTGCACCTCGATGCGCTCGTCGAGATCACCGCGCCCGTCGCGCGGATCCTGTCACGACATCGCGGCACCCTCTCGCTGCCGTCGCTGGCCACGATCGACCCGGAGACGTGCGTGGCCCTCGCACGCCATCGCGGCAACCTTCTCTTGAACGGGCTCCGGGCGCTGTCGCCGGAGCAGGCGACGGCGCTCGTCGGGCATCGCGACTGGCTGGGACTCGACGGCTTGGAAACGGTCTCCGACGAGGTTGCGGAGACACTCTGCCGGCATTTCGGTGTCGTGAGCCTGCAGGGGGTGCGGACCGTCTCCGCGGCGGCCCTCGCCGCGCTGCGGTCATGTCCGCACATCCGGCTTCACGAAGCGCTCACAAAAAGTTCCCTGGATGCACGTTCGGACCGGGGCGTCGGCGATCGGCGAAATCGGCGACGCTGACCCGTGAGCGGCGAATTGCTCCAGCGAACGCCCCCGGGGCGTGAAGACGCATCAGCCTGCTCCTATACTCCGGCGGCAACCGACCCAGCCGGCCGTGTCCGGGCATCCATCCGCAGCGGCGTCCGGCCGATGCGTGCTCCATTCTCACGGCCGCCGAGCCCCCGCAGGAGATCCGACCCAGACCATGATCGCCTTCGACCGTCGGATCGTTTTCGTCGGCTTCGGGTTCGTCGCCCGCTGCACCCTCCCCGTCCTCTTCAAGCACGTGCGCGTCGATCCGCGTCACGTCACGATCCTGGAATTCCAGCCCGACGAGGACGCCCTGCGGCCGTGGATCGCGAAGGGCGTGAATTTCGTCCGCGCGAAGATCGAACCGGGCAACCTGGCCAGCCTGCTCGGGGACCACCTCGCGGCGGGCGACCTCCTCGTCGACCTCGCGTGGAATATCGACTGCTGCGACATCGTGCAGTGGTGCCACGACCACGGCGTGCTCTACATCAACACGTCGGTCGAACTCTGGGACCCTTACCGGAATGCCCAGGGGGCGCCCCCGACGAAGATGACGCTCTACTGGCGTCACATGAACATCCGCCGCATGGTTGCGGGCTGGGAACGGCCGGGCCCGACCGCCGTGCTCGAGCACGGCGCCAATCCAGGACTCATCAGCCACTTCACGAAGCACGCGCTGCTCGACATCGCGAAGACATGCCTCGACGAGCGCAAGATCTCCGGCCGGCAGGCCGAACAGGTCGCCGAGCATGCCTCGTCCCGCGCCTTCAATCATTTGGCCCACGCCTTGGGCGTGAAGGTGATCCACTGCAGCGAACGCGACACACAGATCTCCGATCGGCCCAAGGAGGTCGACGAGTTCGTCAACACCTGGAGCGTGGAGGGGTTCCGCGAGGAGGGCACGACGACCGCGGAGATGGGCTGGGGCACGCACGAGAAGGAGCTGCCCCCCTTTGCCTACGAGCATGCCGACGGTCCGCGGAGCCAGATCTGTCTGGCGCGGATGGGCATCAACACCCAGGTGGTGTCGTGGGTGCCGCACTGCTCGATCGTGGGCATGGTGGTCCGTCACGGCGAGGCGTTCAGCATCACCGAGAAGCTCTCGGTACGGGACGCGTCCGGCTCGACGATCTACCGGCCCACCGTCCACTACGCCTACTGCCCCTGCGACGCCGCGATCGCCAGCCTGTGGGAGCTCCGCGGCAACGACTATCGACTCCAGTCACGGCTCCGCATCATGACGGACGAGATCACGAGCGGCTCCGACACGCTCGGGGCGCTCGTCATGGGCCACCCGCTCGGGGCCTGGTGGTGCGGCACGTCCCTCTCGATCGACGAGTCGCGTCGCATCGTCCCGCATCAGAACGCCACGACGCTGCAGGTGGCGATCTCCGTGGTGGCCGCCACCATGTGGATGATCGAGCATCCGACCGAGGGAGTGAAACTGCCCGATGACCTGCCACACGACGAGATTCTCGACGTCGCACGCCCCTATCTCGGCAGGTTCCTGTCGCTGCCGAGCGACTGGACGCCGCTGAAGTACTACTCGAACGCGTTCCACGGGTTCAATCGGCCGGCGATCGATCCCTCCGACCCGTGGCAGTTCAAGAACTTTCTGCTGACCGACGGCGACTGACCGCCGGCGCGCCAGGGCCCTGACGGACGGGCCTACCAGGGCTCCTCCATGAGGCCGACGATCTGCTGGGCGAGTTTCTCGATCGCCTCCTGCTGCGTGCTGGCGACCGAACGGCCGAACTCCGGCACGAGCGCCCCGGCCTGTCCCACGTCCACGGTGGCCGCCGGCAGCGGCACGTCGCCCGTCGCGATCACCGACCCACCCCGGTCGGCCCACGTGACGAGGACCTGGTAGTTCATCTCCACCATCCGCGACTGGTCGGTGGGGCTCTCGACGACCATGCGCTTCGTGTCGGCGACGACCCTCCCGGTGAGCACGCTGTCGGCGGCCGCCTCGCTGCCCACGACCTTGAACGGCGTGCGCTTCTCGATCTCCTTGCAGACCGCCTCGGTGAGCCGTTCCCCGACGTCGACCGACGGCGTGGTGCGGTAGCTGTCGCTCTGGAACATCGGCACGTAGACCGTGCGGACGTCCGGTGCGTAGAGGGTGCCGTTGCCGAAGCGGTAGGTCGCGCAGCCCGTGACGAGCGGCGCCGCGCAGGCCAGCAGGAGGAGGATCCGGGCTGCCATCGATATCATGCCCAAGCTCCCCGCCTCTGCGCGACCGGTCGGGTGCAGGTGCCCGGCCCGAGCGGCTCGCTCGTGCCCACTCCGGCGCCTGCGGTGCCCATCGTCTGGTCGCCTCGTCAATAGAGCGGCTTCCCCGGCTCCGACGGCTGGGAGGCGATCACGGGATCACCGTCCGCCTGCTCCGCCATGGCGTCGAGTTCCGCCTCCTTGAGGGCGTCGGGGTTGAACACGCGCGTCAGCATCGGGAAAGGATCGTCGGAGACGTCCTTGGTGTCGCGGATGCTGTCGAACTTGGCCAGGGCCAGCTCCCCGAGAGGCGTCTGCGGGTAGTCGCGAGCCACGAGTGCGTAGTAGATCCTCGCGGAGCTGTAGTGCTTCCCCTTGGCGTAGAACTCCGCGCGGTTGAAGTGTCGCTGGGCCTGCTGGGCGGCGATCTCCGCCCGCGTCCGCTCCACCCGCTCCTCGTCCTCGTCGGTCAACTGGTCGGGAAACTGCACGAGCGTCTGGTCGGCGAGCAGGCCGGCGTCGTCGAGCATGCCCCCCTCGTAGCCCGGCCCCTGGTAGGCCCGCATCTTCGCCTGGATGCCGAGGAGGTGGGCCTGCAGGAGAAACTCGCTGTCGGGGTATTCGCTCCGCAGCAGCCCATAGAAGTAGTCCGCATCCATCCACTGGCGATCGAGGAAATGGGCGTTCGCCTGGGCCATGATGCTGTCGTCGGCGAGGGATCCGCGCGGGTCGTTGATGCGGACGTGGTCGTAGGCCTTGAGTGCGCGACCCCGCGTATCGAAGAGTGGCCGGCTGCGGTCGACGAGGTTCGGCACGATCACCGGCAGCCGGTGCGCCCGGTCGAGCGCGATCCAGTACTGGGCGATCACGAACTGCCGCTGCGCGATGCGGTCGATGTGGCGGGTGTTGCTGTACTTCTTGACCAGCTCGTCGTAGGTGTCCTCCGCCTTCGGATACTGGTCGGTGAAGAACTGACACTCCCCGAGCTGCCAGAGCGCGTCCTCCTCGACGCCCGAATCAGGCCACCGATCGACCGCGACCTTGTACTTCGGCATCGCGTCCTTGTAGCGGCCTTCGCGGAACAGCTGGTCTCCCTCCGCGAGCGCCTTGCGGGCCACCTGCTCGTTCGGTCCGCGGCCGACCATGCGCTTCCAACGCTTCTTGATGTTTTCGCCCTTGAAGTAATCCCATGGGTCGACCTGCTCGGCGCCGGTGTACTCGGACGAGATGACCTGCGAGTCGGCGGACGCCGCTGGATCCGCCTTCGACCAGGGCCACTTCGGCGTCTTCAGGCTGGCACAGCCCGAGGCCACGAGCGCGCAGCACACGGCCGGCACGATGCATCGCGCCGTACGGGAGGCAGTCACGGGGCGTCTCATGGGCGGTCGGTTCCTGGGGCTGGTCCGTCCCGGCGGGCCGCTCGCGGCGTCGTCGCCGATCCGGTGGTGCGGCGACGATCTCATGGCGCGTGCCGCTCCCGCGATCCGCGCGGACGCGCGGCCTTCGGCGCAGGCTGATGCGGCAGCCAGCGGGCGGCGACGGGCGGCCTGCCGAGCAGGTGGGACAGGTAGGCGTTCATGATCGCCCGCACCTCCGCGCCGACGGCCGGCGACAGGTCGATCGACCGACGATCGGGGCCCGCGAATCCGCGCAGGGTCGCGAGTCCCTCCGGTGAGACCGAGATGACCGCGCGACGGCCCTGACGGCATCGCCCGCAGAGGGTGCCTCCGTCGAGCATGCCGAAGGCGACGCGTCCCGCCGCGGGCAGCCCCGCGCCGCAGGAGGCGCACTCGCACAGGGCCGGACCGTGGCCGGTGATCCGCAGGACGGCCAGCTCCGCGCGCACGACGACGCCCGCGACGATGTCGTCCGGCATGACGGTGCCCGACAGGTCCCGCAGGGTTGCATGGGCGGCATCGAAGAGTTCCGGCTGCGGGTCGGCGTCGGCCGTCAGGTCATCGAGCAGCGCGGCGACGTGCATGCCGCCGCTGACCGCGGCGAGGCTCCGGCCGACGCGAAAACGATGCTCCAGGCAGGCTTCCGTGAGCAGGTCGAGCCCTCCGGACGCCGTGCGGAGGACGAGTACCTCGGACGTGGAGAGCAGGTCAAGGCCGCCGTCGAAGTGGCCCTTCGGCCTCCACGCCCCCTTCGCCAGGGTCCGCACCTTGCCGAGTTCGCGGGCGAAGAGCGTGACCACGCTGCTCGTCTCGCCGAAGGCGACGGTGCGGATCACGATCGCGCGTGACTTGGCCGGACCGGCCCGCTCAGCGGCCATCATCGCGCCCCGCCCATCCGGGCGGCTCGTCCGCCCCGGGTTCGAGTCGCTCGATCCGCACGAGGTCGATGCGGCGACGGGTCGCCGCCAGCACCTCGGCGCGCACGCCGTGCGCCTCCATCCGTTCACCGATCTGCGGAATTCTGCCGAAGTGGTGGAAGACGAAGCCTCCGACGGTGTCGAAGTTCTCCTCCTCGGGCAGCGCGCAGCCGAGGTGGCGATTGAGCGTTTCGAGGCGCACGTTGGCGAGCACCTCGCAGGCGTCCGGGGAGATCTGGCGGATTCCGTCGGTGAAGGCCTCGTCGTGCTCGTCGGCGATCTCTCCGACGATCTCCTCGAGCGCGTCCTCGATGGTGACGAGCCCGGCCACGCCGCCGAACTCGTCGGTCACGATCGCGAGGTGCGTGTTGCCGCGCTGGAACTCCCGCAGGAGCTTCCGCACGGTCATCGACTCCGGCACGAACCACGGGGGGCGCAGCAGCTGCTCGAGCGACGGGGCCGTGGCGCCGGCGGCGAAGCCCTCGGCGAACAGCTGGAGCACGTCGCGGATGTGGAGGATTCCCACGATGTCGTCCGGAGAGCGTCCCCAGACGGGGAGCCGCGTGTGGGCGCTGTCGGCGGCGAGCCGGACGGCCTCCTCCCATGCGGCCGAGGCGGGGATGGCGAGCATGCTCGTCCGGGGTGTCATCACGTCGGCGACCCGCACCTCGTCGAGGCGGATGACGCCGCGGATCATGTCGCGCGCCTCCCCCTCCAGTCGGCCCTCACGATGCGCCTGCTCGACGACCGCGTGCAGTTCCTCGTGGGGGCGCTCCGGCCCGTCGCGGCCGCGGCGTCCGACCAGCCGCGGCAGCGCCGTCACGAGCCGCGCGGTCCACTCGACGGCGGGCGTCACGACTCCCACCACGGGTCGCCAGAGCGGCCAGGTCGTGACCACGACCCATGCCCCGGCGAGCCGCACCGCGAACACCGGCACGACCACGAGGGCGATCCAGACGATCATGATCCATCCGGTCACCGCCCGGATGCCGGCGGCGGCGACGTCGACCCCCTGGAACGCGAGCAGCGTGGCCACGACCGCGGCCGCGACGACCACCGTCGCGGAGATGAAGGCGATCGTGGGACCGGCGGCCGTCATGGCGGCGCACTGGTCCGGCCGTCCGCGGCGCTGGCAGCGCTCCTGCACGTCCTGAAGCGATGCTCCCCGGGCCGCCCGTGCCTGAACGGCGGCGAGCGCGGCGATCGCCAGCAGTACGGCCGACCACGGCGTGCTCATCGTGCGGCCCGCCGGCTGCGGGGGGGCGGAGGCAGTCCGGCGGCCGCGAGCAGTGTGCGCTCGCGCAGCCGCATCG
>DNLZ01000074.1:2819-2980 GCA_003488325.1 Planctomycetaceae bacterium | reverse complement strand
GTGCGCTCGCGCAGCCGCATCGCCCGCCGGTCAGCGGGGTCGTGGTCGTCGTAGCCGACGAGGTGCAGAAGACCGTGGACCGCGTAGTACGCCACCTCGTGCCGCGCCGCCCAGCCCACCTCCCGCGCCGTTCGGCGCGCCGTCTCGGCGCTGATGGCGAT
>DNLZ01000074.1:489-2480 GCA_003488325.1 Planctomycetaceae bacterium | reverse complement strand
TCGTCGCCGGACAGATCGAACGTGATGACGTCGGTGGGCCCCGGAAGCCCGAGCCAGGTGCGATGCAGCGTCGCCATGCGGCGATCATCGACGAGGAGCACGCACAGGCGCGCCCGCTCGATCCGCTGTCGTGCGAGGGCGGCCCGCACCACGCGCGTGAGCCACCGTCCACCGATCCGCACGACGTGCTGCCGGTCCACGACGTCGATCTCGATGGCGGTGGAAGGCGGGTTCACCGCCGCCGGCTTCCCGCCTCGTCCGCTCGACGTGCCGCGGGCCGTACGGGGCGGTCGCGCGTGCCGCATCGACATGCGCATGCCTCATGCCGTCCGTTGGCCGGGATACTTGACGCGACCGTGGTAGACGGCCGTCAGGCTCTTCACGAGGCTCTGCTCGATGAGTTCGAGCTCCTCGAGCGTGAGCCCGCATTCGTCGAACTGGCCGTCGAGCAGCCGCTTCATGGCGATGTCGTGCACGAGGCCGGCGATCCGCGCCGGTGTCGGCTCCGTGAGGGTGCGACTGGCGCTCTCGGCGGCGTCGGCGAGCATCATGACCGCCGACTCCCGGGTGCTCGGACGCGGCCCGGGGTAGCGGAACGTCTGCTCGTCCACCTCGCCGCCGTTGGGGTCGGTCTGGGACCGCTCCGCGGCCCGCCGGTAGAAGTACTCGACGAGCGTCGTGCCGTGATGCTCGGCGATGAGATCGATGATCGGCTGCGGCAGGTTGTACTGGCGGGCGAGCTCCGCACCCTCCTTCACGTGCGCGATGATGATGAGCGTGCTCATGGCCGGAACGAGCGCCTCGTGACGGTTCTGGTCCCCCTGGTTCTCCACGAAGTACGCCGGCTTGAGCATCTTGCCGACGTCGTGGAAATAGGCGCCGACACGCACGAGGAGGCCGCGGGCCCCGATCGCCTCGGCCGCCGCCTCGCCGAGGCTCGCCACGTTGATGGAGTGGTTGTAGGTGCCGGGGGCGCGACGCACGAGCTCCTGCAGGAGCGGGTGTGCCGCGTCTCCCACCTCGAGCAGGCTGAGGTCGGTGAGCACGCCGAAGGACCGCTCGATGAAGGGCAGCAGGCCCGTCATGAGGAACCCCGCCAGGACCGTCCACGCGCCGGTGCGGGCCGCCTCCTGCACGAGCGCCATGTCGAGAGACCGGCTTTCCAGCAGGCTCGCGCCGAGCTGGGTGAGGCTCGCCACGGCACCCGCCCAGAGGCCGACGTAGATCAGCTTGCTGCGGCTGCGGATCCGGCCCATCCAGAAGACGAGCGCCGCGGCGCCGGCCGACAGCGTGACGAAGTCGGTGAGGCCGCGGCCGAGCCCCACCACCACGACGAGTGCCACCTGGGCCGCCAGCAGCAGGGCGAGGTCGCGATCGTAGGCCAGCGCGACCGTCATCGCGAACACGAGCAGCGGCACCGACTCGGCCCGCCACGCATCGTTCGCAAGCAGCACGCAGAGCACGACCGTGAGCACGGCGAGGGCGGTGATGGTGACCACGTTGCCCAGGTCGGTGAGCACGCGGCGATGATGCATGTGGAGATAGAAGCCGGCCAGCGCGAACATCGCGACGAACAGCCCGAGCATCGAGAGCACGCGGGCGAGTCGCTGGCGGGTCGTCTGCTCCCCGGAGTGGGCGTGGTGCTCGCGGCGCAGGAGCACGAGCGCGTCGCCGTCGATCGCGGTGTCCGCCGGCGCGAGCACGTCGCCGGACGAGTAGCGGACGAACTGCTGCGGCGTCTTGGCGATCGCGTCCTGCTTCGCCCGCACGGTGCCTTCCCGGTCGATCTGCAGGGATCCCGACAATCGCGGCTCGAGCCAGGCGAAGACGCGATCACCGAATGGTCCGGTGCCGAGCTCGTCGGCGAGCCGCGACTTGAGCCTGCTCTTCGCCTCGCCGAGCAGCACGTGCGCGACCTGCACGCGGGTCATTTCCGCCGTGTTGCCGACCGGATGGACGTCGATCTCCGTCTGGCTGCCGTCGTCGATGCC
>DNLZ01000074.1:0-172 GCA_003488325.1 Planctomycetaceae bacterium | reverse complement strand
CGTGCTGGATCTTGTCGAGCACGCCCTTGTTCTCGAGGTCCACGAAGGCGGTGTCGATCGCCTTTTCGAACTCGCTCAGGCGATCCTTCGTGTCGACGCGACCGCGGAATCGCTGAAATGCCTCCTCGGCCGCGGCGACGAGTCGCGCCCGCTCCGCCTCGGCGGCGCGGCG
>DNLZ01000206.1:1871-3719 GCA_003488325.1 Planctomycetaceae bacterium | reverse complement strand
CAGCCGCTCCCGCAGCGCCGCCAGCACGAGGCGGTAGAGCCGCTGGGGATCGCGGAACCGCACCTCCATCTTGGCCGGATGCACGTTCACGTCGACCATCTCGGGAGGCATGTCGAAGCGGAGAAAGATCACCGGATGCCGGCCGCCGAGCAGAAGCCCGCGATATCCCTCCTGCACGGCGTGCAGGATCGCGCGATCGCGAAACGGCCTGCCGGCCACGAAAAGATGCTGCAGTCGTCCGGCCGCCACGTCGTCCTGGGGATGGCCCATGAGCCCGCCGAGACCGATCTCGCCGTCATCGGCCTCGACGTCGAGGAGCCGGTCGCCGAGGTCGTTCCCGAAGCAGTCGCTGATCCGCCGGCGCCACGACGTCGTCGCCGGCAGATCGTGCACGCGGCGGCCGTTGTGGGACAGCGTGAATGCGACGCCGGGATGCGCCAGCGCCGTGCGGACGAACGCCTCGGACGCGTGCGACCACTCGGTCTGGGGCGTCCGCAGGAACGCCCTGCGGGCGGGCACGTTTCCGAACAGCTGGTGGACCTCCACGGTCGTGCCCGGGGCACCGGCGTCGGGCACCACGTCACCGATGCGTCCGCCGTTGACGGTGATCGAAGCGCCCGCCGGCGTCGTGCCCGCATCACGCGGTCGGGAACGCACCACCAGCCGGGCCACCTCCCCGATGCTCGCGAGGGCTTCCCCGCGAAACCCGAGCGTGTCGATGCGCTCGAGATCCTCGGCGACGCGCAGCTTGCTCGTCGCGTGCGCCGTCACCGCGAGCGGGAGGTCGTCGGCGTCGATCCCCACACCGTCGTCCACCACCCGCACGAGGGCGACGCCGCCCTGCTCGAGGGCCACGTCGATCCGCGACGGTGAGGCGTCGAGCGCGTTCTCGAGCAGCTCCTTCACGACGCTCGCCGGACGCTCGACCACCTCGCCGGCGGCGATCCGGTTGACGACGGAGACCGGTAGCCGGTGGATGCGTCCCATGACCCTCGCGTCCACCGACTCTCAGGAGAGCCGGTACTCCTTGATCTTGCGGTAGAGGGTCCGCTCTCCGATGCCGAGGAGCTCGGCGGCCTGCTCGCGGTTGCCGCCGGTGAGCTTGAGCGTCTCGGTGATGAAGATCCGCTCGATCTCCTCGAGCGGGCGGCCCACGAGCCCCGCGAGGCTCCCCGATTCGGCAGGCACGGGCGCCGCCGCGGAGCTCACGTCCGGATCCAGCTCGAGCGGCAGATCGTCGACATCGAGCGTCTCGTCGCAGTCGACCACGACCATGCTCTCGATGACGTTCCGCAGCTGCCGCACGTTGCCCGGCCACGGGTAGGAACCGAGCTTCATCCGGGCCGCCAGCGACAGTCCACGGATCGTCTTGCCATGCCGCTTCGCGAACTGGCGGACGAAGTGCTCGATGAGCAGGGGAATGTCGGCGGAGCGGTCGCGGAGCGTGGGAATGGCGATCGTGATCACCTTGAGCCGGTGGTAGAGATCGCTGCGGAAGACCCCCGCGCCGATCGCCTCCTCGAGGTTGCGATTCGTCGCGGACAGGATGCGGACGTTGACCCGCACCGGCGCGTTCGACCCGACCCTCGTGATCTCGCCCGACTCGAGCACGCGCAGGAGCTTGATCTGCGTGGCGAGCGGCATGTCGCCGACCTCGTCGAGAAAGAGCGTGCCGCCGTTGGCGTACTCGAACTTGCCCACCCGGTCGCTCGACGCGTCGGTGAACGCGCCCTTCACGTGGCCGAAGAGCTCGCTCTCGAGGATGTTCTCGCTGAGGGCGGCGCAATTGAGCGCCACGAAGGGCTTGCTCTTCCTGGGGCTGTTCTGATGGATCGCCTGGGCGACGAG
>DNLZ01000206.1:0-1484 GCA_003488325.1 Planctomycetaceae bacterium | reverse complement strand
TCGATGAGCACGAGCATCTGCGGGCTCGAACCCACCACGCCCTCGAATCCGAACTTCTCGTCCAGCCGTCGGTTGAGGTCGAGGTTCTGCCGCCGCAGGAGCACGCCCGCGGCCGCCCGCTCCACCGCGGTCCGCAGATGAGCCAGGTCGAGCGGCTTCTGCAGGTAGGTGAAGGCACCCTGCTGCATGGCCGACACGGCCGACGGGATCGTGCCGTGGCCCGTGACGACGATCACCTCGGTCTCGGCACTCGCCCGCTTCGCTCGGGCGAGGATCTCGAGCCCCCCGATGTCGGTCATCATGAGGTCGGTGACGACGACGTCGAAGGTCTCCGCCTCCAGGCGTCGCGCGCCCTCGCCGCCACTGCCGACGACGACGACCTCGTGGCCGAGTCGGGCGAGGCCCTCGCCCATGGTCCGCGCGTGCACGATGTCGTTGTCGATGACGAGCACCCGGATCGTGGTTGCCGACACGACGCCACCGTTGTTCCCGGTCGCCTCGTGACTCTCCGCCGCGTCCCTGGAAACGATGCCTGCCACCATGCGATCGATCGTACGGGCGGGCGCCGCGTCGCGTCCAGTTGCCGGCCCGGCGAGTTCGCCGGGAAATTCGTCCCGCCGCCTCACGACGGTTCCAGAGGCGGGAGTCGCGGCGGAGCCGGCAGCCAGATCGTCACCTTGGTGCCCCGGCCCGGAGCGGTCTCGATGTCGATCGTGCCGCCGTGCGCCTCGACGATCTTGCGGGCCGTCGGCAGTCCCAGGCCGGAGCCGCCCTGCTTCGTCGTATAGAAGGCGCGGAACACCTTCCCGAGCGTCTCGGCGTCCATGCCCGGCCCCGTGTCGATGAGCTCGAGCACGACGCCCAGGCCCGCCGGGCGCGTCCGCACCACGAGCTGGCCGCCCGCCTCCATCGCCTGCACGGCGTTGAGCACGAGGTTGAGCACCGCCGAGCGGAAGGTCTCGCGGTCGAGCCGGACCTTCGGAAGGGCCGGATCGAGGTAGCGAATGACGTCCACGCCCGCATCCCGGGCGTGCGGCGCGAAGAAATCGAGCATCTGTTCGAGCTCGCCGTTCAGGCTGCCCGGCTCGAGCGTGAGCGTCTCCTGGCGCGCGAAATCGAGAAAATCCCCGAGCAGCTTCTGGAGCCGGTCGCACTCCTGCCGCACGAGATCGATCTTGGCCCTGGCACGGCGATCCCGATGCCGCGTGGGCGATGCGGGGTCGTCAGCCTCGAAATCCTCCGCGAGCAGCTCCATGTTGAGCCGGATGGTGGAGAGCGGGTTGCGGATCTCGTGGGCGAGACCGCCCACGAGCGCCGCAAACTCGGCGTAGGTCTCCGCCCGCGAGCGATCCGCCTCGTCCACCGCCGACATCGCCGACATCGCCGATCCCCCGCGCGGCCCGGGCCGCGCCGGCTCAGGACCCCTCGCCGCCGGTGCTCTCCGCCATCTCACGCATCGCCGCCTTGCGACTGAGCTTCACGCG
>DNLZ01000508.1:1175-3363 GCA_003488325.1 Planctomycetaceae bacterium | reverse complement strand
CGCGGCCGCCGCCAGGAGCGCCGCCCGCAGCCGGCCCTCGTCCAGCGGTCCCTCGACGTCGCACTCGAGGAAGAAACAGAGCGGATGATCGGGGCGGGAATCGACGAGCATCAGGTGCTCGAGCGGGTCGAGCAGCCTGCCGATCGCGGGCGGGGCACGGTGACGGACGGCCTCGGTGGAGTGCATGTGCGACGACGTTACCCTCCCGCCAATGCGGGGGCGAATCTGCGTGAAAACGCGGAAAACGCGGGGTTCGCAACGGTTGGGGAAACTTGACTGCCGTTCCAGTGAAGTCATACTCCGGAAGGTCGTCGAATGGTTTCGGCCGCCCTCCAGCGGGTGGCGAGCCATGCGTGGATGCGGACACCCCTCCTGCGAAGGAGCGGTGCGTGACGGATCGGTCCGCGTCGGGAATGGATGCCGACGGCACTCGCGGCCGCCCCGACCGTGGGCGGCGCGGGACGCGGACGGCAGACATCCACCACCGACAAGGACGCCTGATTTTGACGGAGTCGCTCGCGATCGTCGGCATGTCCTGCCGGTTGCCGGGAGCTGACGGGCTCGAGGCGTTCTGGCGGCTCGTCGTGGAGGGCGGCACGGCCTGGGGGCCGCTGCCCGAATCCCGGCTGCGTCGGGATCTCTACTTCGATCCCGAAAAGGGAAAGGTCGGTCGGACCTACTCCGACATCGGCGGCATCGTCCCGGACCGGCCCGTCGATCGGAGTCGCTGTCCGATCACCGACGATCTCCTCGAGCGCTATGACGTCGCCCACCACCTCTTTCTGGAGGTGGCGTCACAGGCGTGCCACGACGCCGGCCTCGATCCCTTCGCCATGCCCGCGGACCGACGGACCGGCGTCTACGTCGGCCACACCGGCGGCAGCACGAAGATCGGTGACATCGTGTACGCAAGCGGGATCGACGAGGCGACGACGGTGCTCGCCGACGTGGACGCGGCCCGCGTGGTGCTCGGCGACGCGACGCGTGCGGTCGCCGCGGAGGTCACCGCGGGGGTGCGCCAGCGCTATCCCGGTCGCAGGCCGGGCGAGCGTCTCGATCTCGGCGCTATCGGGGCGGCCAGCATCGTGCGCGAGGCGCTGCGGCTGAGCGGCCCGTATCTCGTCGTCGACGCGGCCTGTGCATCGTCCCTCCAGGCCCTGGCCATCGCGGCCCGATCGCTCCTGCAGGGCTCGATCGATCAGGCCATCGTGGGCGGCGCCTCCTACTGCAAGTCCGACAGCCTCGTGCTCTTCTCGGCAGCCCAGTCGGTCAGTGCGACCGGGTCGTGCCCGTTCGGCGAGGCCGCCGACGGACTCGTCACGGCCGAAGGCTACGTGGCGATCGTCCTCAAGACGCTCTCGCGTGCGGTGGCGGACGGCGACCGTATCCGGGCCGTGATTCGGGGCCTCGGCGTGGCGAGCGACGGCAAGGGCAAAAGCCTCTGGGCTCCGCGGCAGGAGGGGCAGATCGCCGCCGTGCAGCGGGCCTATCCCGACCCGAACGACCTGGGCCGTCTCGAATACATCGAGACGCACGCCACGAGCACGCAGGTGGGCGACGCGACCGAGCTCGCCGCGCTCGCGCGGGTGATGGCAGGACACGTTCCGGCCGGCCGCAAGCTTCCCATCGGCTCCGTGAAGGCGAACATCGGCCACACGCTCGAGACCGCCGGCATCGCCAGCCTCGTCAAGGTCGTGCTGGCGATCGAGCACGGGCTCATCCCGCCCGGCTCCACCTGTCGCGAACTCAGCCGCGCGTTCGACTGGGAGCGTGGCCCGTTCACCGTCCCCCGAGCCGCGCTGCCGTGGCCGGCCCATGCCGACGGCACGCCGCGCCTCGCGGCGGTCAACGCCTTCGGCATCGGTGGCCTCAACGTGCATCTGGCGATCGCCGAGCACCTGCCCGCGGCCGCGCCGCGTCCGCCGGTGTCACGGCCGGCGCGCGACCCGGATCACGACGCGATCGCGATCGTGGGTGCCGGCTGCATCCTGCCCGGTTCTCTGACCCGTGAGGCGTTCTTCGCGCGGCTCGAACGCGGCGAGACCGCGATCGGTCCGGTGCCGCCCGAGCGCTGGGACCCATCGGGGGTGCTCGATCCGTCGGGCCCGCGGGCCTGGCATGTGGTGTCGGACGTCGGGGGCTTCGTGCGCGACTTTTCGTACGACTGGCGCCGCCACAAGGTGCCGCC
>DNLZ01000508.1:0-768 GCA_003488325.1 Planctomycetaceae bacterium | reverse complement strand
ATCGACCGCACCCGCACGGCCGTCGTGGTGGGCACGCTCTTCGGGGGCGATTTCTCGAACCAGCTCCAGATGGGGCTGCGTCTGCCGGAAACGGTGCGGCTGCTCGAGGACGCGCTCGAGCGACGTGGCGTCGCACCGGCCGACCGGCAGCGCATCGTCGCCGCGTACGAGAAGAGGCTGCTCGAGCGGATGCCGGCGCTCGTCGACGAGACCGGCAGCTTCACGAGCAGCACGCTCGCGAGCCGGCTCACGAAGACGTTCGATCTCATGGGGGGTGCGCTGGCGCTCGATGCGGGTGACTGTTCGAGCGTCGCGGCCCTCTCCGCCGCGGCCGACATGCTGCGGGAGGGACACTGCGACGCGGTGCTCTGTGCCGCCGGCGAGCGCTGCCTCGACCTCATGTCCTACGAGGGTCGATCGCTGGGGCGGTACCTCTCGGACCGGCCGACGAGCGTGCTCGACGGGCGCGTGAGCGGCGGCGACGTTCCGGCCGAGGGCGCCGTGGTGTTCGTGCTCAAGCGACTCGCCGACGCCCGTGCCGCCGGTGATCAGATTCGGGGAGTCATTCGCGGGATCGGGGTCGGTGCCGACCGCTCGGCAGCGGCCGCTGTGTCCCATGCGATCGAAGCGGCACACCGGGACGCGGACATCGGGACCGACCTGGTGCGGGCCGTCGAGGTCGCCACGGCGGGGGGCCACGACCGGTGCGACGCGCACCTGGCCGCGATCGGCGCCGCCTACGGGGGCCGTGAGCCGGCCGCCGTCGCC
>DNLZ01000309.1:9302-9643 GCA_003488325.1 Planctomycetaceae bacterium | reverse complement strand
GGGATGATCGCCGACCGGTAGGTCTTGGCGAAGGCCCCGTCGGTGTCGCGGGAACCGCCCGTGGTGCCGTAGCGATACCCGGCGCCGACGTGGAGCAGGTAGCGATCCTCAGCCAGCGGGTCGTAGTAGACGAGATGCGTGATGCGGGACGCGAAGCCTACGCCGCCGTCGTCACCGATCTGGGCGCCGTTTCGATTCTCACCGATCGTGCTGTAGACCGTCTCCTGACCGTTCCAGAACGTGAGCCCCGTCGCGTAGACGCTGTAGGCCCACTGGGTTCGTTCATCCTCCGTCATCGCGTAGGCCATGATGCCGACGCGACGAAACGGCTCGACCGCCTG
>DNLZ01000309.1:0-8921 GCA_003488325.1 Planctomycetaceae bacterium | reverse complement strand
AACTGCCCGATGCGGATCGTGCCGAAGAAGGGAATCTGCTCCTGCTCACCCCAGACGTCCATGAAGCTGGGTCGGCCGGCCTGGGCGAAGTCGAACATGATCGAGTAGTTCGTGAACTCCGTGAGCTTTCCGAACGCCTGCAGTCGGGCCCTGCGGAAACTCACGCCGTCATAGGCATCGCCGAGCCGGGCCTGACTGGCGGCGGGCTGGCTGAAGAGGCCGTCGTCCAGCTGGAAGAAGCCGCTCAGGCGGATGAGCGGGAGGGCGTCACTCGTGCCCTGACCGCCATCGAGCCGGTTCGGGGCCTGCTCCAATCGTCGATCGATGTTGCCCACCTGGTTCGGGTCGAGCACGGTTCCCGGCGACGGCGCTGCGTCCACGTCGAGTGGCGAGCCCGCGCCGCGATCGATGTTGCCCGCCTGGTTCGGGTCGAGGACGGGTGCGGGCGCGGGGAGTGGCTCCTGGGCACGAGCCTGCCGCCACGCGTGTCCGGCAAACGCCGTGAGGCACCCCAGCAGCACGAGCACGATCGGCGAGCGCGTCCCCGCCCAGCCACGCAGTCTCGGAGGGGTGTTTCGCCGCGGGCTTGGGTTCATCGGGGAGCGATCCGCTGCCAATCGTCCGCCCTACACCCCCTTTCATCGGCAGAGTCGCGGTGCCGGGAACAGTCGCCGCCCCCCGTGCGTCTCGCCCAGACGCCCCGTCCGGCCATGGCGGTGGCCGTCGCAGGCTGAGATGGGCAGGAATCGAGGGCTGTTTGCGAGCCCATTTTCGCCGAATTACGCTCTCCAAGCCGGGAGCGGGCGGACGCATCCCCGGTTCACTCGATGGCATCTCGCTGCGCTTACGCTGGAGATCCCGTCCAGTCTGGCGCTTTTTTCGCATCCACCCGGCCACCCGCGCCGTCCGCAACGAAGCCTCCATGGATGCCGAAGCCGAGAGCCTGCTCCAGGAGTTCATCGCGGAAAGTCGGGAGCACCTCGACCTCGCCGAAAAGAAGCTCCTTGCCCTCGAGGGCACTGCCGACGCGGAGACGGTCAACGAGCTGTTTCGCGCGATCCATACGGTGAAGGGAGCGGCGGGCTTCTTCAAGCTGGCGAAGCTGGGCGCCCTGGCCCATGTCGCGGAATCGCTCCTGTCGAAGATCCGCGACGGCACGATCGTGGTCGACAAGCCGCTCGTGGACATCCTCCTCGAGTCGGTGGACCAGTTGCTGGGGATGCTCAGCCGGGACGACCTCGGCGAGCGAGTGGACACACGGGACCTCTTCGGCAGGCTCCAGAACTTCGTGGCGACGGCCACCAGGAGCACATCTCCGTCCACGCCGCCCCCTCCGTCACCAGCCACCGTCCTCCGGCCACCCGTGCCCGATCCGCCTGCTCAGGCCGCGGTCGTGACGTCACCCACGCCCGCCGCGGAGACTCAGCCCGCCCGGATCGTCGAGCCGCCAGCTCCGCCCATGCCGATCTCGGGCGCCACCGCGGCGGCCCCACAGGCCGCGAACGCCCCATCGGCCATCCGGGTCGGCGTGGAGGTCCTCGACGAACTCCTGGAACTGATCGGGGAGGTCGTGCTCGGGCGCAATCAGCTCATCTTCAGCCACCAGGGTGACCCGGCCTTCGACGGCCTCTCGCGCAGCATCACGCGACTGCATCAGCACGTGATTCGCACCCGGATGCAGAACGTCGGCTCGCTGTTCGAGCGCTATCGCCGCACGGTCCGCGACCTGTCGCAGCACCTCGGCAAGAAGGTCGAGATCGTGATCGAGGGAGGCGAGTTGGAACTGGACCGCACGGTGATCGAGCGCCTCGCCGACCCGATCACCCATCTCGTGCGCAACGCCGTGGACCACGGGCTCGAGACGAGCGAGGAACGCTCGCAGAAGGGCAAGCAGGTGGTGGGCACCATCGTGCTGCGTGCGTTGCACGAGAGCGGTCAGGTGATGATCGAGGTCGAGGACGACGGGCGTGGGATCGACGCCGAGAGGGTGCGGGCGAAGGCCGTCGAGCGAGGCCTGTTCAGCGAGAAGGAGGCCGCGGCGCTCTCCCCCAGGGAGGTCATCGCCCTCATCTTCCACCCGGGCTTCTCCACCAAGGACGTCCCCAACGAACTGTCGGGGCGCGGGGTGGGAATGGACGTCGTCAAGACGAATCTCGAGAAGCTCGGCTGCTCCGTCGAAGTCTCGAGCCGGCCCGGCCGGGGCACGATCGTGTCCATCAGCATTCCACTGACCCAGGCGATGGTGAACTCCTCGGTGATCTCCGGCCTCATCGTCGGCATCGACCGATACACGCTCGCGATTCCGCAGCTTGCCGTCAACGAAATCATCCGCATCCTTCCCGCCGACCGCGCCGAGCGGATCGAGAAGGTGCGGGGCCACGACGTCTTCAAGCTGCGCGACAAGGTGGTGCCGGTCGTGCAACTGGAGGACATCCTCGGGATCAGCCGGGCGGTCCCCGGCGGGCGGGACATGCGGCCGGAGCCGGAAACGGCGTCCGCTCGGGGCGAGCAGGCGGAGATCTTCATCGTCCTGCACTCGAAGCAGAACTGGTTCGGGATCCTCGTCGACAGGATCGTGGGCACCGAGGAGATCGTCGTCCGGCGGCCCCCCGAGATCCTCAAGGGTCGCCGCATCTTCGCCGGCTCCACGATCCTCGGTGACGGCACCGTATCGCTCATCCTCGACATCGGCGGCATGGTCGAGGCGGCGCGGCTCGACTTCGCCGACCGCACCCGCAGTTTCACCGCGCACATGAGGCGCTCGTCCATCCGGGAGGTGGAGCAGCGGGTCGTCGTCTTCACGAACGCGGAAGAGGAGTATTTCGCGATCCCGGTGAACCTGCTCTCGGAGGTGGATCGCTGCACGACCGACGAGATCCGTCGCGTCGGCTCCCGCGAGTTCATTCAGCGTCACAGCGCCAGCGTGCCGCTGCTGCGACTGGAGAAGCAGCTCAACGCGAGCCCGCTGGACCAGCGACAGAAGTCGTTCGTCATCCTCACCCCCTCGCGCGTGGCCTATCCCACGGCCATCGCGGCCGGCCGCATCGTCGAGACGATCGTGCTCGGCGACGACATCAACACGAAGGAGGCGGATGAACGCGGCATCATGGGGACCTTCTTCAGGGATGGCCGCCTCGTCAACCTGCTCGACATCTACTCGCTCCTGCAGCGGTCGGATCCGGACCGTTACAGGACCGAGCTGCGACAGAACACGCAGGAGTGCCGGATCCTGCTCGCCGAGGACCAGCTCTTCTTCCGCCAGCTCGTGTCCCGGTACTTCCAGTCTCACGGCATCAAGAAGGTCGTCGCCGTCGCCGACGGCCGGCAGGCCTTCGACGAACTGTCGCAGAATCCCACCGCCTACGACGTCGTGATTTCCGACATCGAGATGCCTGTGCTCAACGGCTACCAGCTGGTGGCGATGATCAAGTCCGACCCCCGCTTCGCCCGCCTCCCCGTGATGGCCCTGACGGCGATCGAGGGGGAGGAAAATATCCAGAAGGGCCTCGAGGCCGGATTCGACGCGTACGAGATCAAGCTCGACAAGGAGAAGGTCATCCGCTGCCTCGACCGCCTGCTGACCCACGGGCCGAGGCCGAGGTAGGAGACGCCATGGAATACGCCTCGTTTCTCGTCGGCGGGCATCTCTTCGGGATTCCGGTGCTGCTCGTGCAGGAGATCAGCAAGCCGCTGCGGCTTTTTCCCGTGCCCGGGCACGACCCCAAGGTGGCGGGACTCGTGAGCCTGCGGGGCAGGACGGCGGTAGCGCTCGACGTCCGCCGCTTCCTCCTCGACGACGACGCCGCGTCACCGCCGAGGAGCCGGAAGTTCTACGTGCTCGAGACCGAGGAGTCGCTGTCGCGCGAAGCGCGCGAACTCGGTCTCGAGGCGCATAGCGAGACGATCGTCCTCATCGTCGACGAGGCGCAGGGTATCCTCGACGGCGAGAAGCTCGAGTTTCATCCACCTCCCGCGCACGTGCGGGAGGAATACATCGACGGGGTCATGAAGTCCGAGAGCCGGCTCATGACCCTCATCTCCGTCCCCAGGCTGGTCAAGGACCTCATGGTCCCCCAGGAGGAGTCGCCATGAAAACGGCCAAGGCAGACAAGCGTTTCAGCATCTTCGATCCCGCCATCCGCTTCGAGCATCGGGAGTTCTACGAACGCATCGTCAGCGAACTCAACGGACTGCTGCCGGTCTGCAACCAGGGCGAGTCGACGGCCGTCGAAATCTCGGAGAACGCCACCGAACAGGAACAGATCACGGAATTGATGCAGCGCGTGGAGACGTTCTCCGGCAACCTGCTCGAGGTCACGAAGAAGCTCTTCGACCAGTACTACGTGGCGAAGGAGGCGCTCCACTGCTCGATCCTCGCGACGACGGCGTACAACAAGATCAACACGTTGGATCGCAATCTTCTCGAGCGCACGTGCGATGTCCGCTGGTGGGCGCTCGAGACCGCGTTTTCCGCCTGTCTGGCGATCTACGACCGCGGACGGGATCAGGCCCGCACCCTGGCTGCCGCACGTGCGGACGCGCGGCGGGGCCGACGCGGCGGCAAGCCCGGTGCGGAAGCCGCGGGCTCCGAGCCGTTTCCGCCGGCCGTGCTCGCCCCCCTCACCGCCTTCCCGGACCTGCTGCGCGGGGGCGCGTTGGCCGCCTTCCGTGAACAACTCGACGCCTGGTCGTCCGAGGCGAAGGTGTCCGAATCCTGCCGCGAACAGATGACGGCACTCGCGATCACCTGTGCGGAGTTGGACGTCGCGATGCGTGTGGCGTGCGACCGGCTCGAGGACATCCGCCACTCCTACACGCTCTATCGCGACATCGTGCTCGCGACGGGAGACGGACGCGTGATCGCGAACGCCAACCCCGAGACCCGAGACCGGGTGCTCGGCCTCGATATTTCGAACGAGCCGTGGTTCGCCAAGGCCCTGGAGACCCGCAACGGCACCGAGTACCACGCCCAGGATCTCGGTCCGTCGCAGATCGAGACCCAGCTGTCGCTCGTCTACTCGACCGCAGTCCGCGAACACTCGAGCGAGACTGGCCGCATCACGGGGGCGCTCGGGGTGTTCTTCGACTTCCAGGGGGAGGCCGCCCTGATCCTGGAGGAGTACATGCCGAAGGCCGGGGACGGCAGTCGCATCGAGGGCTCGTTCTCGCTCTTCACCGACCGCGCGGGCACGATCATCGCCTCCACCGATCCGACGCTCGCCTCCGGCGACATGAGCCGGGTCATCCCGCGCACGAGCCGCGACCTCGGGGCCGGGGAGCGGTCGGTCCGCTACATGGTCTTCGCCGGCGTGGAGTCGGCGATCTTCTCCGCACGTACAGACGGCTACCTCGACTACCGGGGACTCGGCTGGAGCTCCCACGTCGTCGTGCCGAAGTCCTTCCTCTTCGAGCTGGCGTCGCCGCCGGACGACATCGGCATCACCGCGGACGAGCTGATGAATTCGAGGATCATCCCTGACATCAACAAGCAGACCTACCTGCGGGTGCAGGACGACAAGGAGTCGATCCAGCTCATCTCACTCAACGGCATCGTGTTTGCGAGCAAGCTCGGCAAGCGGGGAGGCTCGCTGGGGCCCATCTTCAACCGCATCACGCGCACCGGCGACTTCGTGACGTCGCGGATGGAGGACCTGCTCCGGGAGATGGCTCTCGGGGAGCTGGAGCTCAATCTCAAGGCGCTCGAGAACTTCTCGAAGCAGGCGATCGACCTCATCGATCGCAACCTGTTCGAGCGTGCGGCCGACATCCGCTGGTGGAGCACCGACGAGTACTTCTGGAACGCACTGGAGCAGCCTGCGGCGGACAGCTTCCACCGGGCCAGCGACCGGCTCAAGGTGATCAACGGCAGCTACACGATGTACCGGAATATCGTGCTGGCAGACGATTCTGGAAACATCGTCGCCTGCTCGCGGACGGAACTGCGGAACGAACTCGCGAAGATCAACGTCTCGGACCAGACCTGGTTCCAGCTCGGCATGCGCACGGCGCGGTCGGACGAGTTTGCGGTGCAGGACATCCAGAAGTCGAGCCTCGAGAAGGCGCGGAATCGCTCGCTGATCTATTCGGGCGGCGTGAGACGCAAGGGCGCGCGACAGGGCGACTCGATCGGCGTCCTCGGCACGCTCTTCGACTGGGACACGGAGGCGAAAAAGATCCTCTCGACCTGCCTGCCACTCGACTCGTCGGGTGCCTCCATCGCCGGAAGTGCCGCCTTCTACACAAATGCCAAGGGGGAGGTCATCGAAAGCACCTGCGAGGAAACCTTCCCCGTGGGGAAGCTCTTGGAGCTGCCGCCGAAGGCGGCAGGGCTCGGCCGCGGAGAGACGACGTCGGGTATCTTCCGCAGCGGCGGCAGGAATTACCTGCTCGGATCGTCGAGAACGAAGGGCTATCGTGAATACGTCGGACTTGGATGGAGCGCGCACGTGGCCCGTCCCCTCGACTGACGCGTGGCCCGCCCTTCGCCGTCGCGCGATCAATCCTGAAAGGGGGAGCGTCGGCACGACGCCTCGATCGCAAGGAGACGGCCGCAATGAGACCGGACGAGGGTGGGTGGCAGGTCGGCGTGGCATGGCGGCGGCGCGTGGTGGTCACGACGCTCTGGACCGGCGTATGGCTCGTCGGGGCGGGGGGGACGGTGCGGGCGCAGCCCGGCGCGGTGTCCGGCGTGGACGACGACGGCCGCTTTGCGGTCGCGACCAACCTGCGGGCCGGTGTGGCGAAGGTCGACATCACCCCGGCGCGGGTCGACGGGCTCACCGTCGTGGGGCATCGGCGACCGGTCACGGGCGTGCGTGATCCGCTTCGCGCCGGGGTCCTCGTGCTCGACGACGGAGACACGCGGGCCGCCATCGTGACGCTCGACACGATCGGTGCCTGGGAGCCGCTGGTGCGACAGGCCCGCGAGGCGATTCATCGGGCCGCCGACGTGCCGGAGAGCCACGTGCTCGTGGCCGCCTCGCACAACCACTCGGGCCCCGGCTTCACGGAGCATCCGGAATGGGGCGCCGACGTCGTGGTCAAACTGGGGGCGGCGGCCCGCGAGGCCGCGGCGTCCATGCGGCCGGTCAGCGTAGGGTATGGCGAGGACCGCATCGGCTTCGGGATCAACCGCCGCAAGATCGTCGACGGCCGTGCGGTGGTCGGATTGAATCCGGAGGGCGTCAACGACCCGCGGGTGAAGGTGCTGCGATTCGACGACGGCACGTCCCTCGACCCGCTTGCGGTGCTGATGCACGCGGTGTGCCACCCCTGCTTCTTCACCTGGGGTGACAAGGGCAGCCGTCCGTATCCCGACGGCTATCCGCGGATGAGCGCGGATTTTCCGGGCGAGGCGCAGTCGTTCGTCGAGCACGCCTATGCCGGGCGGACCCGTGTCCTCTTCCTGCAGGGATGCGCCGGGGACATCCGCCCCAACCTCGCCGGCTATCCGTATCGCTGTGCCGACGAGGCCGACATCCAGTGGGCGGGCCGCGACCTCGGGGGCGCGACGGTTCGCGCCCTCGCGAGGAGCGTCACACGCGAGGCCCGGGCCGGCCGGGCGACGTTCCTGCCGATCCGTGTCGCCAGCTCGACGATCGACCTTCCCGGCAAGGAGGCGCTCGTGCCCGCGGAACTCATGGCGCTGGCGCTCGGCCCGTACCTTCTCTTGACGATGCCGGGGGAGCCGATGGTGGAGTATGGACTGAAGCTCGAGCGGGCGATCGGCGATCGTGCGATTCCGATCGTGATCGGCTACGCCAACGGGAACGTCGGGTATCTCGCCACCGAGGAGTCCTACCGATTCGGCGGATATGAGCCGAACACCTCCCGCCTCACACCGGACGCCGAGCGGGCGATCCTCGCGGAGCTCGGCCGACTGACGGATCGCGTCGTCGGGGACGTCTTCGAGACGTTCTCGAAACATCCCGCCGACGTGCGGCGACGCGAGGCGGACAAGCCGGCGGGAACGGCGCCGTGATGCCGAGCCGGATCGACCACGCGACACGCACCGGGAGAGCGCGACGATGACGACGCACGACGAGGCGGCGCGCCGCGCCTACTGGGCCGAGCAGATGGAGGCGGGCTACGACGTGGTGGAGCGCACGCTCGCCGTCGAGGTCCGCGAGTGCGGCGAGCCGCTCGCCTCGATCCCGGACGAGGCGGCGGAGGCGGGCGTCGAGATGCGATTCTCGACGACGAAGATCGCCGGCACGCTCGATCGCCTGTTCGTCATCCGCCGCGGGCTCGTGCCGGGACTCCTCGCCGCGGCCCGCGAGATGAACGAGCGCGGCTGGATCCTCGCGATCGAGGACGGGTATCGCACCCTCGAGATGCAGGCCGAACTCGGGCGCAAGCCGGAGGTGTTCGACGCGATCCTGGCGAAGTGCGTGTGGGAGTGCGGCGGAGTCCTGCCGCCGGTGGAACTCGTGTTCCGTCGGGCGGCTGTGCTCGTGGCCAACCTGCCGAAGGTCGGCACGCACATGTCGGCATCGGCGATCGACGTCTCGGTGTTCCGCAGGGACGACGGTACGGAGGTGTGGCGCGGTGATCCGTACCTCACCATGAGCGAGCGCACGCCGATGCGGTCGCCATTCGTCGAACCGGAGGCCCTGGAGCAGCGACTGGCCATTGCCGCGATCCTGGAGGCCCACGGCTTCGTGCATTTCCCGTACGAGTTCTGGCACTTCAACCAGGGGGATGCGCTGGGGAACCTGCTCGGCGGTGTCCGCCGGGCGGCCCGCTACGGCCCGGTGCACTGGGACCGGTCGGCCAATCGCGTGACGGCGTGCGACGATCCCCTGCGGCCGCTCAATCCCCTGCACGTTTTCGAGCGGGAGATCAACGCGGCTCGCGAACGCGCGGCGCGGCGACTCCACGACGGGCATGTCCCGGGTTAATCTCTCCCCGCGGGGCATGGA
>DNLZ01000268.1 GCA_003488325.1 Planctomycetaceae bacterium | reverse complement strand
GAAGAAGGCCGCGATCGACGAGCTCACCTCGGCCATCGAGGCGGGCGACATCGCCCGCATCAGGAAGGCGATCGACGCGATCGCGAGCGTCGGGCCGGTCGCCCGGTCGGCGATCACCGAACTCACCGCCGCCACACGGCATGATGACCCGGTCGTGCGCTGGCATGCCGCGCGGGCGATCGGCCTCGTGGGAGAGGGCGTTGCCGAGGTGGTGCCGACGCTCGTCGGGCTCCTCCGGGACCCCGATGGCATCGTCGTTTCCCAGGCGGCCCACGCCATCGAGCTCGTCCGCGGCGATGATCGTGACGCCGCGATCGCTCCCGATGCCGCGGCGGCCTATGCGGCGGCGACCGAGCCGCTGATCGAGTCGACGCTTCATGCCGATCCTCGGGTTCGTCGGGCGGCGATTCTCGCCCTGCGGGCCATCTCGACGCCCGACACGCTGCTGCCGCTCGTGTCACGGCACCTCGCGGATGCCGATCCCTCGGTGGTGCTCCCCGCACTGCACACGCTCGCCGAGATGGGGGCTGACTCGCTGCCCTTCCTGCTCAAGGCCCTGGCGCAGCCGGGCTCGCGGTACTGGGCGACGGTGGCCCTCGCGGAGATGGGACCGGACGCGGCGCCGGCGGTGCCTCAACTGATCGAACTCGCTCGCGACGCCGAGATCGACGAGAGACTCCAGGCGATCTACGCGCTCGCGGGCATCGGGGAAGCGGCGACCGAGGCTGGTCCGGTACTCGCCGAGGCACTCGATGGAAACGAGCCGCTCGTCCGTCTCGCTGCTGCCCACGCGATCGGCAGGATCAAGGCGGGCGGGTGCGAGGAGGCGCTCGCTCGGGCGGACGCCGATGCCAACCCGCTGCTCGCCGAGATCGCCGCGTGGGCCCGGGCGCGACTGCACCCTGACGACAAGGCGTTCGTCGCCACGGCACTCACGCGGCTCGAGGCCGGTCTTGCCGCCGACGACCCGGCGCTGCGAGCGGCGTCGGTCACGGGGCTTTCCGACCTCGCTCCGTCGCTCGACGATGCCGGAAGAAAGGGAGTCGCCACGGCGCTCGTGGGTGTGCTGGGTGATCCGGACGATGCGGTCAGCCTGCGGGCCGGCGCGGCGCTCGTTCAACTGGGCGGTGCGGCGATCGATGCGATCAAGGGGACGCTGTCCAACGAGGCCCTGCGTCCCCGCTCCCTCGAGGTGCTGGCGGCGATCGGGCCGCCCGCGGCGGCCGCGCTCCCCGAACTCGAGGCCGCACTCGCCGATCCCGAGCCGGTGATTCGTGGGGAGGCGGCGTTCGCGTTGGGGTCGCTCGGCGTTGCGGCCGAGCCGCTCGTTCCGAAGCTGAAGGCGCTGCTCGACGATGAGGAGCCGGCCGAGGTGCGATTCACTGCGGCGTACGCCCTGGGCAGGATCGGGCCGCCGGCGTTGCCGGCCTTCGAGCGGCTCGTCGGTCTGACGAAGTCCGCCGACGACCTGATGGCTACGGTCGCAGTCTGGGCGGCCCTGAAGATCAAGCCCGGGGACTCGTCGCTCTTTGCGGACGCCGTGCCGCTGCTCGAGCGAGCCCTGGCGTCGGAACGCGAGCTGGCCCGCCTGGAGGCCGCCGTCTCGCTCGGCGAAATGGGAGCCGCGGCGACGGAGGCGGTGCCGGAACTCGAGTTCGTGGCCGCCAATGACCCGGTCGAATCGGTCCGTGACGCGGCCGCGCATGCGCTCGCGTCGATTCGCGGCCGCTGACCCACGGCTGCCGACCGGGGACGGCCCCGGTCGCGAAGGCCCCGCGTTCGGGCGTCCGGCTCACGCGTCGAATATCCCGCCGCGCACGGCGACGCGGTCGGGTAAGGTCTGCCGCCCCGGTGGCCTGTGTTGCAGAGCGGGTGCACGACCGGTCGATGCCCCACGACGAGTCGCATGGAATGGAACGTGCGGCGGAGCGGAGGGCGACCGATGGTCCCGGGGGTCTGGCACAGGCTTTGGCTGACGTGGTGGTCCCGGCCCGCGGCGGACCGCGCGCTCCATCGGCACGTCCTGCGGAGCCGGCCGACCCGCATTCTCGAGATCGGGCTCGGGACGCTCGTCCGCACCGAACGGATGCTGCGGGTGGCGGGCGTCGGTCCGACCGGGGAACCGGTCCGCTACGTCGGGCTCGACCGGTTCGAGGGTCGGTCAGCGACCGACCCGCCCGGGGTGTCGCTCAAGGAGGCCCACCGCCGTCTGCACGCACTCGCGCGGGTGCAGCTCGTGCCGGGCAATCCCGACACGGCCCTCGCGCGGGTGTGCAACCACCTCGGCGCGTTCGACCTGGTGATCATTTCGGCCGACAACGACGAGCGTCACGTGGAGCGTGCCTGGTTCTTCCTGCGGCGACTCGTCACCACGACCACGACCGTGTTCGTGCAGGCCGGGTCGAGTCGCGGAGCGGGCCCCTGGACGACGCTCGCACCGTCGCGCGTCGACGAACTGGCCACCCGTGCGGTGCAGCCGGGCCTGCGACGCGCCGGCTGATTCGTTCTCGCGCACGGCCGTCCGCGCGGTGGCGATCCCGGTCCGAGGTGACTACATTCTCGGTGTGCGGCAC
>DNLZ01000396.1:12383-14333 GCA_003488325.1 Planctomycetaceae bacterium | reverse complement strand
GCGCATCCGAGATACGTGTGTCGCCGGCTCGGGGGCGGCAAAAGTCTCGTCGCGTGGGCCGCCGCGGCCCAATGCTCCTCGAGCGTTCGCCGACCCCCTTCGCCTACCCGCCTTGGTCTGCGACATCGTCAACGCACATAAGCGAGACATGCTCTAGGGCGCAGAGGTGGCCTCGGCCGTGGCCTTCATCGCGTCCATGAGCGGCCAGAGCTCGTCGATCTGCGGCTTGAAAATGTCGCCGATCAGGATGTCGGTGACGAGGCCCTTGCGGTCCTGATTCTCCCGAACGAACCGACCGAAGTTGAGCCCGTCGTAAAACTCGCAGACGAGCCTCCGCATCCGTTCCATGCCGGCGATGTACTCCGGCCCCCACTTTCCCAGCTGTGCTGCGGACGTGTCGTTCCGCGCGAGACCTTCGCTGATCGCGTCGGCGGCACACGCGCCCGACTTGAGCGCGAGCAGGATGCCCGACGAGTAGAGCGGGTCGAGGAAGCCGAATGCGTCACCGACGAGCACCCACCCGTCCCCGGCGACCTCGCGGCTGCGATACGAATACTCCTTCGCCGCGCGAAGCGGGCCGACCCGCTCGGCGGTGGCGATCCGGGGCTGCACACCCGGGCAGCGCGCCACCTCCTCGAAATAGACCCGCTCCAGATCCTTCGACGCCCGACCCGTGAAGAGATAGTCGTAGGGCGCGACGACGCCGACGCTGACCACGTCGTCGTGCAGCGGGATGTACCAGAACCAGCCCTTCTTGCCCTCCGTCTGCATCACGAGGGTCGCCCCTTCGTCCCGACCGGGATCGCGGTGGGCACCCTTCCAGTAGGTCCAGATGGCCGCCTTCTTGAGGACGGGATCCCATTCACGGAGGCCGAGCCGGTCGAGGATGATGCCGCTCTGGCCGGCGGCATCGACGACCACGCGGGCTCGCATCTCCCGCTGAACCCCGGCGTCATCGACGGTCCGCACACCCACGGCCCGCGAGCCCTCGAAGATCACCTCGAGAACCCGCACTCCCTCGCGGACGTCGACCCCGGACTCACGAGCGTGGTCGAGCATGAGCTGGTCGAAATCCTGCCGGAGCACCTGCCATGTCTGCGAGCTCTCGTGCGGCTTGTGGTCGGAAAAGTAGAAGGGGGCGGAAAGCCGCCCCTGCTCGGTGACGAACTGCACGCTGTGCTTCTTGACGAAGCGGCTCTCACGGAGTTTCGGCAGGATGCCCAGCCGATCGAGCACCCAGAACGTCTCGGGGATGAGCGACTCGCCGACGTGGTAGCGGGGAAAATGCTCGCGCTCGAGCAGCCGCACCGCATACCCCTGCTGGGCGATGAGTGTCGCGGTGGTGGCTCCGGCGGGCCCGCCACCGACCACGATGACATCGGGCTCGCGGACATCGGCGTCGACGCAACGGATCATGACCTGCTCCTCGCTGGCAAGGGCTCTCGTGTGCGGACTCAGTCGAGAGCGGGTGGTGAGCGATCGTTCCCGGGCCACGCGTCAGCCGCATCGCGGTCGTGCGGTTCGCGGGCCTGCTTGAGCAGCCGGATGAACTCCCGCAGCGTCTCGCCATCGAGATGGCCCAGCTGGTCGCATCCGCACCGCCGCACCTCCTCGGCGAGAGCCGCCACCACGGCCCGACCGCGCTCCGTGATCCCGACCTCGACGATCCGCCGGTTCGTCACGCCGCGACGGCGCTGCACGAATCCCTGCTCCTCCAGCTTGTCGAGGAGCCTTGTCATGTCCGGGGCGCGGGAGACGAGCCGCGATCCCAGGACGGAAGACGGCAGCGGCTGGGGGTCTGCCGCATGCAAGACACGCAGCGCGTTGTATTGCTGGGCGCTGAGACCGTGGCGGGCGAAGACGCGCTCGTCGAGCTCCCGCAGCCGGTCGTACGTCCGCCACAGCTGGAGGTAGGCCTCCTGCTCGAGCGAGTCGAACCGCGATGCGGGC
>DNLZ01000396.1:9004-12009 GCA_003488325.1 Planctomycetaceae bacterium | reverse complement strand
AGGCCTCTGGACGAGCACCGTTCACACAATTATTGTTCTAACAAGTGTCGTGGCAAGAGGAATCGGCTGAAGCGGCCGAATCGCATGAATCCGGCCGAATGGACCGTCTTGGCGCTCCATTTGGCAGCGATGCTGGCTACCGCGATCGCCCTGGGAGCGGTCGCGCGGCGGCTCGGTGTGCCTGCCGTCGTCGGGGAGATCGCCGGCGGCCTGCTCCTGGGGCCCACGATCCTGGGCAGGGTCGCCCCTGACCTGTTCGCCTGGCTCTTTCCCACGAGCGGTCCCATCCCGAGCGCCCGCAATGCCATAGCACGGGTCGGGATGCTCTTTTTCATCGTGACGATCGGGCTCGATGTCAGCGTCGGCGAGCTCCGACGCAGCGGCCGCCGCGCCCTTGCCGTGGGCACCGTGGGCACCGTCGTCCCACTCATCCTCGGCTTCCTGATGTGCTACGTCTTTCCCACCGTGATCGGCGTCACCGCGAAGGATCAGTTCGCGACCGCACTGTTCATGGGCTCGATCCTCTCGCTCTCGGCCAACCCGGTGATCGCCCGCATCCTCATGGACATGGGGCTCTTCAAGAGCGACATCGGCAGGACCATCATGTCGGCCACGCTGGTGGACGACCTCGTGGGCTGGGGTCTGTTTGCGGTGATCCTCGCCGAGTTCGCACCGCATGCCAGCCGGCCGGGCGAGGGGCTCTCGATTCTCGGCGTGGTCGTTCTCTTCCTGGGAGGCGTCCTTCTCCTCGGCCGGCTGATCCTGCCGCGGGCCCTGCGCTGGGCGCGGGCCAGGCTGCCGTATCCGTCCGGCGTGATCTCCTGTGTGATCCTCTTCTGCCTGCTCGGGGCGGCCGGGTCGGAGCACCTCGGGCTCCACTCGTTCCTTGGTGCCTTCGTCGTCGGTATCGCGCTCGCGGACGCCTACGCGGCGGACCCACGGCCGTTCGAGATCATCGGCGACTTTTCCTACGCCGTATTCACGCCGATCTTTTTCGTTTCCATGGCGATCTCGGCCGACTTCATCGCCGGGTTCGATGGCTGGCTCGTCGTCCTCATCACGCTCGTCGCCTTTCTGGGCAAGATCTCCGGCGTCTTCGTCGGCGGCAGGATGGCGGGCATGTCGAGCCGGCAGGCCCTCGCCGTGGGGTGCGGCCTCAACGCGCGGGGCATTCTCGGGATCGTGATGGCCGCCGCCGCGTTCGATGCCGGGCTCATCGACCTGCGGCTCTTCGTCGCCTGCGTGCTGATGTGCGTCATCACGACGATGGCGGCCGGCCCCGCGCTCGGCCTGATTCTCGGCACCCATCGCGCGAGGCCTGAGCCCAGCTGAGGGGCCGACCAGTCCGTGCCCGCGAACGACGGGCCCTGGAATCCCGACGCTTGCGGCTGCCGGCCGGCGGCAGCCCCTCTCGGCCCTCAGCCGATCAGCTCATGCACCACGCGACCGTTCGGCACCAGGGGGTGCGGACGATCGAGCATGTCGTGGATGTTGCGGTGCGGATCGACGCCCAACAGATGGTACAGGGTGGCGATGATGTCGGCGGGTGCGGTCGGACTCTCGGCCGGCAGCGCACCGATCCGGTCGCTGGCACCGTGGACGAATCCCCCCTTGAATCCGCCCCCTGCCAGCAAGACCGAGTAGCACGCTCCCCAGTGATCGCGGCCCGCGTTGGCATTCACACGAGGCGAGCGCCCGAAATCCCCGAGAATCGCCACGATCGTGCGGTCGAGTCGTCCACTCTCGGCCAGATCGCCGAGCAGACTGCTTGCCGCCGCGTCGAACTGCGGAAGCAACCCGCCCTGAAGCTTCTCGAAGTTGCCCGTGTGCGTGTCCCACGTCGCGTTCGCGTCGGGCGCCCACGACATCGTCACGACCCGCGTGCCGGCTTCGATCAGGCGACGGGCGAGAAGAATGCTCTGCCCGTAGATGTTTCTTCCGTAGCGTGTCCGCACCGCATCGGGCTCCCGCGCGATCTCGAAAGCGCGTTGCGTGTCCTCCGAGGTGAGCATGTCGAAGGCACGACGCTGGATCGCGGTCATTTCGTCGTACAACACGTCTCCACGGCTCGAGCTGCCCGCCGCACGATCCAGACGTTCGAGCAGCGTGCTCCGCGCCTGCATCCGCGGAACGGGAATCTCGGGGGGCAGGGCGAGGTTCTTGACGCGAAAGCCCGCCGCGTTGGCGTCGTCGAGCACCCAGAAGGGATCGAGGGCGGCTCCGAGGAGCCCCGCCTGGAAGCCCGGCTGGAGCGGACCACCCGCGCCCTCCTGGGTCTTGTATGGCAGGGCCACGTACGGAAACACACTCGCCGGAGAAGGACGGAGTTGTGACAGCACCGCACCGAGATTCGGGTGGTCGTCCGGTTTCGCGCCTCCTCCCTTTTCGCCGCGATCGTGCCCCGTGAGCGCGACGTACACCGCCGCGGCGTGCGAGTTGTTCACGCTGTGATTCATCGACCGCACCAGGGTGCAGTGGTGCATCTGCTGCGCGAGTCGTGGAAGATGCTCACACAAGCGCACGCCCGGGACCGAGGTGGGGATGGACGCGAACGGACCGCGCACCTCGCTCGGCGCGTCGGGCTTCATGTCCCACATGTCCAGATGGCTGGGGCCGCCGTTGAGGAAGATGATGATGCACGAGTCGGCTCGCGGGGCATGTCCGCCGGCCCCGCGGGCCAGCAGCTGGGGCAGGCTTATGCCGAGCCCCGTCAGTGCGCCGACGCGCAGCAACTGCCTCCTGCCCAGGGGCGGGATTCCGTCACGCCGGGAGGCCTCGAGCCGGAGCGTCTTCATGGGCTTGCCTCATTCGCGAATGGAGCGAACGCGGATCATCCGCAGGTGCGAGGTGGACGTGACCAGGCCCAACCGCGATGTCCGCAAGTTCACCAAGAACCATCCCTGACAACAAGACCAGGCACCCGACTTGCAAATCGGCCTGTGCGGTACCGGGAAGCACGTCGCACCACATGTCAGGTGGTCTCTCGGGACGTCACGATCGTCGGC
>DNLZ01000396.1:6740-8576 GCA_003488325.1 Planctomycetaceae bacterium | reverse complement strand
GACATCCGCGTGCTCGCGGCGGTCGGCGAGATTGACGGTTTCGTGCGGATCGTCCTGCTCGTCGTACAGTTCGCGCGCCACGATGGTGCCGTCATCACGGTCGCGCCACGCCGTGAATCGCCAGCGGGGATCGCGGATGCTGTAGCCCATCAGCCGCCGCCCACCGGTCTCGCGGCCGGCACGCGGGTACTGGCTGACAGCCACCTCGCGGACCGTTGCAGCCGGGTCGTCGAGGATCGGTCTGAGGCTCACTCCATCGAGGCCGGCTGGCGGCGGCAGGCCGCAGACGTCGGCGAGTGTCGGATAGACGTCGACGAGTTCCGCGAGCGACAGGCTGCGTCGCCCCGGTGAACGCTGTCCCGGAACACGGATCACGAGCAGCGACCGCACCGCGAGCTCGAAGTTCGTGTGCTTGTGCCAGAGCCCGTGCTCGCCGAGCTGCCAGCCATGGTCGCCCCAGACGACGACGACCGTGCGGTCGTCGAGCTGCTCGCGCTCGAGTGCGTCGAGCATCACACCGATCTGGGCGTCCATATAACTCGTCGAGGCGTAGTAGCCGTGTCGGAGCCGCCTCGCAACGTCGGTCGGAATGGGACCCTGCTTGGGCACGTCGGCGTAGCTCCGCAGCTCTCCGTTCGAGTGCCCGGAAAACGCCGGCGCGCCCCGGGGCAGTTCACCGCTGGCGGGCACGTAGATGCGCTCGCGGTCGTAGAGGTCCCAGTACCGCTTGGGGGCGACGAACGGCAGGTGCGGCTTCGCCATGCCGACGGCCAGAAAAAACGGCTCACCGCGCCGCTTCAATTCCCCGAGCGTCCGCACGGCGAGTCGCGCGACCTGTCCGTCGAGATACGCGTCGTCGGGAACGTCCGCCGCCTCCGTGGCGGGGCCCCGTGCGCGGCCCTTCGCGTCGCGATGGCGTTTGCCGGCCAGCATGGCACGGGCCTCGGCGCTCGCGTACGGCGGCACCTTCGGCACCTGCCATGGCGTCGACCAGGTCGGCGGATCATCGAAGCCACCGTGGAAGATCTTGCCCATGCCCTGCACGAAATACCCGTGGGACTTGAAGTACTGGCCGATGGTCACCGCATCGGGCAGTGCCGTGCGAAAATGCGTGTCGAGATCCCACACGCGGGTGGCATCGGGCCGTCTGCCCGTCATCAGCGAGCTGCGGGAGGGGCTGCAGACCGCCTGCTGGCAATAGGCCCGATCGAAGACGGTGCCTCGGGCGGCGATGCGATCGATCGATGGAGTCTGGATGAGATCGCTGCCCGAGGCGAGCGCCTCGGGTCGCAGGTCATCGATCGCGATGAACAGCACATTCAGCCGGCCCTCATCGGGCGCCGCAGCGAGGACAGGGATCGCGCAGCCACAGGCCAGCGCGATGCCCGCGACGAGGACGTGCCCCACGTTGCCCATGCCGAGCCCCCCGAGACGCGATTGCGGCTCGGGAGCGGTGCGTGACCTTCCTCGAGCCGTGGCACTGTACAACAAGTAACCGCTGCGAGGCTCGGTGGAGCCGACGCCCTGCATGCGGGTGGCTGCGATCGTGCGCCGCGGACCCAGGTGTCCCGGCTTGCCCACGCGTCCGATCGCGACGGCGTGACGGCGGCTTGTTCGAGCGCCCGGGCGGGCGGATACTCCCGGGAAGCGAGCGGAGACGGCCACTGGTCGACGTTCGCTCGGGGGCGCCCGCAGGAATCGCGATCGCATGCGAGTTCGACCGCCCCGCCGCATCGTGGCGAAACAGACGGGTCTCGGCCTTGGGATCGAGCGGCTCGAGTCACGCCACGCACTCACCGGCGCCGTGAGTGATCCGGTCGTGGCGGCGATGGTGGA
>DNLZ01000396.1:0-6372 GCA_003488325.1 Planctomycetaceae bacterium | reverse complement strand
CGGCTACGACGGGGCGAGCCTGGATCGCGTCGAGGTCCTCTGGCAGACGATACCCGCTGGCGCCGGCACGACCGACACGTTCACCGTCGATTACCGTGCGACTGGCGGGGACTGGCAGGCTGCAACGCTCGACACCCCGATCGAGACCGGGATCGAAGGCCGTCTCGTGTGGTCGGCTGCGATCATGGGCCTGGCTTGGAACGCCCCCTACGAATACCGCGTGCAGCACCATCGGTCCGGCACGATGCTCACCGAGTACTCGAGCGGGTTCCGTACGAGACTCGCGGCGGGTGATGCGACTCCCTTCTCGTTCGCCGCCTACGGGGACTCGGCAGCGGGACCGTCCGCGGCGTTCCGAGCCGTTCAGGCCCGCATCAGCGACAGCGACGCCGCCTTCGCCGTCCTGCTCGGGGACAACGCGTACGCCAGCGGTTCCCATGCGGAGTATGACTCTCGGTTCGACCCGGACATCAACCCGGAGGCGACGGCGTGGACGGCATCCCACATCGACTACGTCGCTTTTGGGAACCACGACGTCGCGACGGCGGCAGGTCTCCCGACCGAACAGAACTACGCCACGCCGGTGCCCGTCGCCGGGGTGACTTCGTCAGTCGCGCTACCGGCGAGCGAGCGTGCCGAGCACAACTACTCCTGGGACCATGGCTGCGTCCACTTCACCACGTTCGACAGCAACGCGCTCCGTGATCCAGAGCGGCTCGACGGCCTGCTCGACTGGGTGGTGGGGGACCTCGCCGCGTCGCATGCCACCTGGAAGATCGTCGTCGCCCACCATCCGGTCGCTGGCGTCCCCGACAAGCCGGAGTCCGCCGCCGACGGCTACTACCAGCAGGTCGTGAGTCGGCTGAAGGCCGCCGGGGCCGACCTCCTCATGACCGGGCACTCGCACACCTACGCCCGCACGTACCCGCTCACGGGGCAGATCGACGGGGTGGCGACTTTCGTCGATCAGTCCGACGCGGAGCGATTCGTCAGCGGGCAGGGACTCATCCAGTTGGTGTCCGGGGCCGGCGGGGTCGAAATCCGCGACGGGAGTTTCACGCGGTTTCCATTCGTGGCCGCAGGCTTCAGCGGATCGACATCGACGGTGGCGAGGCCGGGTTTTTCGCACGTCGAGGTCTCGGCCGAGCGGCTCCTCGTGAGCTACGTGGCGGCGGACGACGGCAGCGTCATCGACCGTTTCTCGATCGAGAAGCAGCCGACTGTCACCGCGTCGTTTCCCCGCACCGTCGGCCGCTTCATCGGAACCGTCGACACATCGCTCCAGGAGTCGGCGGCATCGACGTCGTTCGTCGCCGCAACGTCGTTCAAGGTCGACGGAGACAACCCCAACGGAACCCAGCAGGCCGCCCAGGGCCTGCTCCGTTTTCGCAACCTGTTCGGTCCCCAGCGCGGCCGCATCCCCCTCCGTGCCACGATCGTGTCGGCGACGCTCCAGTGCGAGGTCACGAATGGGGGGAGCAGCATCGACCTCCATCGCATGCTGGTCCCATGGTCGGCGAGAGCGACGTGGGTCTCCCGGGGCGACGGCATTCAGGCCGACGGACGGGAGGCGTCGGCTTTCGCCGATGCTTCGACCGGGGTCGTCCGCGTGGGGACGCTCACACTGGACGTCTCGGCGAGCGTCAGGCAGTGGCAGGCTCGTCCGCGTCGCAATTATGGGTGGGCCCTGCTGCCGACCGGTCCCGACGGCGTCGATATCCTGTCGGCGCAGAGCGACACACCGCCGCGGCTCACGGTCACGTACACGACTGCGACGTCGCGGGCCGTCTCACCGGCCATGTTCGGCATCCTCGACGTGGCATCGTCGCAGGCCAGCCCGCGGCGTGGTCGCGGGTTCCTTCTCGATCACGGCGGGCGGTGGGCGGCCGCAGGGAATCACTGATCTGCCGACGTGAGGCCGGCACACCAGGTCCTGGATCGGGAACGCGCGATGCGGACCGGCCGACGGCGGTCGGCTGGCCAGTCGTCACGCGAACAGGTCGTGGATGGTGCGGCCCGGGCGGACGAACTGGGGGCGGCCGCCGAGGTCGGGAAGCACCTGCGTCTCCGGCACGCCGAGGGCGTGGTAGAGCGTGGCGACGAGGTCGGCCGGAGCCACGGGGTTTTCCTGCGGAAACGCGGCGTGGCGATCGCTGGCGCCGTAGACGAAGCCGCGGCGAAACGGGCCCCCGGCGAGCACCGTCGTGAAGCAGCCCGGCCAGTGATCACGGCCGTCGGCCCCCGCGCCCGCGTCGCTGTTGACCTGTCCCACCCGTGGCGTGCGGCCGAACTCGCCCGTCCAGACCACCACCGTCTCATCGAGCAGGCCGCGTTCCTCGAGGTCGTCGAGCAGCGCCGAAAACGCCATGTCGGCCACCGGCATGAGGCGGTCCTTGTGGTCCACGAAGTTGCGGCTGTGCGTGTCCCAGTAGACGCTGACGTTCTTGATCCCGTCGTTGGGCCAGAAGACGGTGACCAGTGGCACGCCACGCTCGATGAGCCGCCGCGCCTGCAGCACCGACTGACCATGCGGGTTGCGGCCGTACCGATCCCGCACGCGGGCCGGCTCCTCGTCGAGGTCGAAGGCCCCTCGGCCGCTCGCGGCACGCGTCAGCAGGTCGAACGCCCGCTGGTGAAACTCGTCGCGATCGGCGAGCGCTCCAGCCTGCGCACGGGTCTGTCGGTCGAGGCTCGCGAGCAGATCCATTCTTCCCGACAGCCGACCCACCGAGAGCCCGGCTGCCAACGACATGTTCGGCACGCGATAGTCGCCGGCGTTGGGGTCGCTGTCGATCGTCAACGGATCATGGGCGGCCCCGAGCCATCCGGCGAACTGCCCCTGACTCTGCTCCACGAACCGCGGCACGTCCCCCGGCACGATCGGGCGCATCTGCACGCCGGGGAGCGTATCGCGTCCACGACCGAGCGCGGCGAGGACGGACCCGACGTTCGGCCACTGACGGCGCACGTCATCGACGGTCGCCGGCGGCTGACCCGTGAGCAGAAAACTCGTCGCCCGCGTGTGGTCGGCGTTGGCATGGGTCATCGACCGGACGAGGCACAGCCGGTCGGTGCGCGTCGCGAGCTTGGGGAAGTGCTCGCCGATCTGGATCCCGGGCACGGACGTCGAGATCGGCCGAAACTCGCCGCGCACCTCGCGCGGTGCGTCGGGCTTGGGATCCCACGTCTCGAGCTGCGACGGGCCGCCCCACATGAAGAGGAAGATGCAGCGCTTCGCCCTGCCGAAGCTCGTCTCCGCCGGCAGTCCCGCGGCTGCGGCACGCCCGCCGAGCAGTCGATCGAGCGACAGACCGAGCATGCCGAGCGAACCGAGTTCGAGCAGCCTGCGGCGGTCATCACGCCGGTTCACGTCCATCCGCTCGGGCATGACCCGTCTCCTCACCAGAGGCCGCGCCGTCGCTCGCCTACAGGGTGACCGTGCTGATCTGTTGGTGTCCCACGGCGACGAGCGACGCGCCGTCGCTCGCCAGCGCGACGTCGTGGATGTGATTGCCCACCTTTTCCTGGGCGAGAAGCCTGCCATCACTCGTGGCGTAGACGCTCACGAATCCCCCGTTGTCGCCGCCGGCCGCGACGAGCCAGCCGTCTCCCGGCCCGAAGCGGAGCGCCTCGACGAGTCCCTTGTACTTCGTGTCCTCGATCTCCGCCCGCCGCGACTGGTTCCCCCACTCGAAGAGCTCGATGCGCGACGCCCCCTCGAGGTGGTCGATGTTGCCGACCTTGCCCATGCCACCGACCGCGAGCAGCGTGGCGTCGGACGAAAACGCGAGCGACCGGATGCCACCGATCGAATGGTTGCGGGCCTTCGGGTCCCACGTGTACATCACGGGGGTCTCCAGCCGTCCCGCGATCGACCCGCTGGCAGCATCGCGCACGAGCACGAGCCCGGTCTTCGATCCCGTCGCCAGGAATCGGCCGTCCGGGGAGAAGGCCACGGCGTAGAGCATCGACGGATAGCCGTGCGGCGTTTTGACGTCGTTGTCGCCCCAGTCGGCGACGCACCCGCCGGTCGCGACGTCCCAGAGACGTGTCCGCATGTCGTCCGCGACACTGGCGACCCGCGTGCCGTCGGGCGAGAGCGCGAGCCTGCGGATCCACTTCGCATGCGCGCCCTCCACCCTGCGGACGACGCTCCCCGTCCCGGCGTCCCACCAGATGAGCGCTCCGTCGTAGCCGCCGGACACGATCGTGCCGCCCACGCGGACGATCCCGGTCACGTAGCTGCCATGGCGTGCCTCACCGATCGGGCTTGCCTCGGGCTTGTCGGCCCCGAGATCGATCCTGTGGACCGCAAAGTCGCTCATGCCGACGAAAGCCACTCCCGGGCTCTCGGCCGTCGCGATGCAGAAGGGGATCGCCGGGAGGCCGTGCGTCTTGACGACCTTCACGGCGTCGGGAGTGCGGGCGGCGGTGGGCTCGGTCTGCTGCATGCGTGGGACCCCTGGTTGGTGACGACAGGAGGGATGCTCGGCGCGTCAGGCCAGCACCTCGGTGATCGGTTCGCTGCCGAAATCCGCGAGCGGCACCGGCCGAGACCCGAGCATGTATTCGTGCCCGGGGTCGATGCCCAGTGAGGCGAGGATGGTCGCGAAGAGGTCGCCGGCCGAAGCCTCCCCCTCGACGACCGTGTGCCCTTCCTTGTCGGTCTTGCCGTACGCCACGCCGCCACGGACGCCAGCCCCCGAGAGGCTGCAGCTCCAGGCGCTCGCGAAATGGTCACGGCCCAGGCTGGCGTTGATCCCCGGGGTGCGGCCGAATTCGCCGAGCGTGATCACGAGCGTGTGCTCGAGGAGCCCGCGGGTGCGCAGGTCGTCGAGGAGCGCGGACATGCAGTGATCGAGGTCGGCACAGAGCTCCTGATGCGTCTCGAAGTTCTGGCCGTGGCTGTCCCACCACGCCCGCGCGACCTTGACGAACGGCACGCCGGCCTCGACCAGCCGCCGCGCGATGAGGCACTGCTCGCCGAACTGCGTGGTCCCGTAGCGGGCCCGCACCGACTCCGGCTCGCGGCCGATGTCGAAGAGGTCGGCGCTCGCCATCATGCCCTGCACCCGCTGGTAGGCGGAGAGGTGGCTGTCGACGGCGAGACTGCGGCTCTCGGCCGTGAACCGCCGTGCCAGCGCGTCGCGGAGCGCGGCACGGTCGCGATGATCGACGTCCGTGATGGTCTCCAGCCGCAGGATGTTCGGCGGAGTCATGCTCTCGCTGAGGAACATCGGCGAGTACCGGGCACCGAGGAAGCCGCTCGTGCCCTTCCGACGCCCCTCGGTCGACGTGTACAGCGAGACGTAGTCGGGCACGGTGCTTTCCAGTCGCCCCAGCTCCCGGGCGACGATCGCGCCGATGTCGGGGAAGCGCACGCTCGGGTCGTTGCGCCGGCCGCACTCCATCAGCTCCGCGGCGGTCCCGTGGTCGGCGATCTTCGTGTTGAGCGAGCGGATGATGGCCGTGTGCTGCATCCGCGTGGCGAGGCCGGGCAAGAGCTCGCTGATGTGGATGCCCGGCACGTCGGTGGGAATCGCGCGGAACGGACCGCCGGTCTTCACGCCCGGCTTCGGGTCCCACGTCTCGAACTGGCTGGCGCCTCCCGCGAGCCAGAGGAGGATCACCCGTCGCTCCTGCTTTCGCAGCTCGGCCGCCAGTGCGGGCGACCGGAGCATGCCGATCGCGGACATGTCCGCCACGAGGGGCGCCGCGGCACCGACCGCGGAGAGCAGTCGCCGTCGCGAGATGCCCGCATCGGGCCTGGTGATCGGCGGCGCGGTCGCGGCGTCGAGTGGACGGGTGTCGGTGCCGCGAGGTTCGTGATCGGCGTGCATCGGAGCGATCCTTCCGGTGGTGTCGAACCGTGGGGGAGCGGCAGCGGGCCAGGCTGCCGGGACTACCGCGCGAAGCGCGCCTCCGGGCCCGCGAGCAACGCCCACGCGAGCGACCGGATCGAGCCCAGGCGGTCATCGGTGTGGCGTGCCAGCCACTCGGTCGCGGCGGCCGCCTCGTCCGCCGACGGGTCGCGGGTCAGGACGCGTCGCCAGAGCTCCCGCACGAGGACGTCGTCCGCAGCGGCGCTCTTGAGCCGCCCGACGAGCGCGTCGCCTGCGTCGCGGAGCAGGTCGTTCTGCACCCGATCGTTGTTGCTCATGAAGAGCGCCTCGTCGACGGCGACCTGGAACCCTTCCACCGGCAGTTCGAACTCCCGCACCCAGCCCCCCGCCTGACCCTCGAGATCGAGCCGCCGACGGCCCCACGCCCCATCGGATGAGCCCGCCGTCGACACGTCCATCTCGGGCACACGCGTGGCGATGAGCAGGCTCGTCGCCACCTGCCGCGGGGTGAGCGGCCGCGTGGCCGCCA
>DNLZ01000046.1 GCA_003488325.1 Planctomycetaceae bacterium | reverse complement strand
CGCATCTGCAGGTGCGCCGCCCAGGACACCAGGGCGAAGTCGGGCGACGCCTGACGGATCACGAGCCGGTAGATGCTTCCGGCGTCGGTGCCTGGCCCGCCGAGCAGATCGTGCAGCCGCAGCCGATAGATGCCGTCTTCGGGGATCGTGATCTTGCCCAGCACGTCCGGGGAGCCCGAGATGTAGGGCGGGCCGGTGTAGGTGGACGCGGGAATGAAGGTGCCCGGTTTCATCGGGTGGGCGATGTCGTCGAGTTCCGCAACGTCCGTGAGGGTCTCCTTGCCGTCCGTCGTGGTGACGCGTTGCACCAGCACGAACGGGTCGGTGTTCATGCCGAGCCGCTCCGAGGCGACCTCCACCCACCACACGTCCCCCTTCTTCGCCGGAAACTCGAACACGTCGGCGTCGTTGGCAGGAACGAAGCTTCCCGAGATGTCACAGGGCAGGCTGATCTTCTGGGGTGGCCCGGGCCCGTCATTCGGCTCGGTGTCGGCGGTCAACGCCTGTGCCGAGAGCCCCTCCGGTGGCCATGAGAATGCGCTGACCCGCCGCGTGACGTCCTGCCGCGCGGCCGGACCCGTGCCCGGCACCTCGCGAAGCGAGAGCCGGTAGATCTGCTCGCTGCCTCCCTGGAAGGCGAGGCCGTGCACCTTGACGAGGTAGGTGCCGTCGCGCGGCGGTGTGAAGTCGAGCAGCCCACCGTTGCGGCTCACGAGCAGGTCGTTGCCCTCCGCGTCGGCCACGATCACCACCGCATTGAGCTTTGAATCGATCCCCAGCGTGTTGCACTCCACGACGACGCGCCCGCCCTTGACCGCCCGGAACGAATAGAAGTCGATCGCGCGATCGGTCGTGGTGGCGTTGCAGATGGAATTCAGGGGCAGCGGGAGGGCCGCAGCGATCGACGTGTTGGACGCGGTGCGGACGACTTCCTGCAGGTCGCCCACCGCGAACGCCCGCGGAGACGACACGCCGAGCCTCGACAGAATCCGGGCGTCGTGGACTCCGAGCGGCGCATCGGGGGCGATCGTCACGACGAACCGGTCCGGGACGGGCTTCCCATCGGCGGCCAGTACCGGCTTCGCGGTGATCGTCGGCGTCGAAAAGAGCAGTTCCTGGGCCGCATCGACGTGCTGGTGCGTGATGGCCACTTCGACGATCGTCCCCGCCCGTCCGCCCATCGGGGTCACGGTGAGCAGCCGCGGCATCGGCAGACAGACCTGCTGGGCGACGCCCGGGATGGCGTCGACCAGGCTCGCCGCGCAGAGAGCGAGTGTCAGGACGGAGGTGCGCACGATGGTGTGAGCCTCAGGCCGGCTGGACGATGACCAGTCCGCGGGCGCGGCGGACGTTCACGTTGCCCGGAGTATTGCCGGAGATCCCGCTGGCGTCGAGCACCGATGCCTCGCAGTTCCCCGTGGCCACGAGGCCCCAGGCGATGCTGCGGGTCACCGTGTTGGACACCCCCGCACCACCGACCGAGAGTCCCCTGGCATCCCGCATCACGATGCCACCATTGCTGCGGTCGATGGTGTTGCCGACGACCCGCGTGCCGGTCAGGAGCCCCGAGGCGATGATGCCCTTCCCGGAAGGCCGTGGCGCGGCTCCGCCCTCGATCAGGTTGCCTTCGCCTCCACCAGTGCCGCCCAGCGTCACGTTCCTCGCGCCGTCGAGCGTGATGCCGGCCCGCCTGCTCTGCAGGATCGCGTTCGCGAGGACCGACGTGCCGCTGTAGTCGCCGGGTGCGAACGTGATCCCCTGCCCGTTACCGGTGAGGGTGGCGTTCGCGATGCTCGAATTCTGGGAACCGCCCTCGAAAAGAATGCCACTGCCGCCGAAGCGGCTGATCACCACGGGTCGTGTCGACGGATCCTCGGAGTCGAGCGACACGCTCGCGACACCGTGGCCGATCACGAGCCCGTTCGCCGCCGGACCGAGCCCGCGCCCGTCGAGCTGCATGCCACTGGACGACCGGACGGATGCGGCCCGCTGGATCGTGATACCCCGCAGCGACGACTCGCCCCCGACCGCGTCGACGAACTCCACGTTCCCCGTCGCATCGATCGTGAGATGGTGCGCGCCGTCGAGGGTGCTGTCGAACGCGATCTCACCGCCCGTGAGTCTCGTCGCGCCCACGAGCTGCGTGCGGCCCCGGTAGCGCTGCGTGCCCAGCTGCGTGTTGATGGACGCCCCGAGGTTCACCCTGGCCGCCTGAATGACGCAGCCTCCTTCCGCGCCCTTGGTACGGACGGGATTACGCACCGTGACCACGTCCTCGCCACCGCGCGCGTCGATCGCGAACACCTGGCTCGTGGCGCCCGCGGTGAGCGCGGCCAGATTGACTCCCCGCGGCCCCAGCGTGATCCGATCGGTCGCTCCCGTACCGAGCACGACGACTCCCCGGAAGCCCGGCACCTGCGCCAGGTTGACCGTCACCGTGCGGGCCCGTTGATTGACCGTCAGGCCCGTGCCACCCCCGGAGAGCCGCGGGGCGGACGCCACGGTGAGCACGAGCCTGCGGCTCGCGGGCACGTACTGCGTCGAGAGGTTGCGGACCGTCGTCCCCCCTCCCGCGAGCCTGACGAAGAGGAGGTCGTCCTCGATGCTCACGACGTTGTCCCGGTTCACCACCTCGAGCGTCACGTCGTTGCCGTCGCCGCCCACGTACGAGATGCAGCACACTCCCACCGGCGAGTCGATGAGCGATCCCTCGGGCAGATTCGCAAAGGTTCCCGTCACGGGGGCCGTGCCGCCGTTGTTGACGATCGTCAGGATGCTCCCGACGGGCAGGGGTGACGAGCCCGTCAGGGTGAGCCCGGCCGAACCGAGATCGACCGTCGCGGTCGACGAGGATGCGACCGTGATCTGCCCGTAGCCGCTTCCTGGTGGCACGGCCACCTCGAACGTGGCGGCCGGCGCGAGCAAGAGGCTGCCAACCACGGCACTGCCCACGAGGATCCCGTCGCTGACCGTGAGGGCGCCGATTTCGCTGAGCGGGGTCGTGGTCAGCGGCAGCGAGACGACCTCGGTGAAGTCGAGTTCGAGGCCACAGTCGGGGCCGGTGGCGATCCGGCCGGACGTCGCACCGGCGCCCCGCAGCACGACGGCCGGCGCCGTGATCGTCACCGTTCCGGTGTACGTCTGGTCGCCGATGGTCGTGATCGACGGCCCGGCGACGGTCGTCGCGCCGGAGACGCTGAGATATCCCACGGACACCGTACCGTCGAACACCGCGTCGCCCCCCTGCTGCGAAGCGGGTGCGGAGATCTCCAGACCGAACCCGCCGCCGACGAGCGTGCCGCCGAACCTGATCAGGGCGCCCTGGAAGGTCGTGTTGGCGGCGAGCGTCACGCCGTCGTTGTAGGTCTGCGCACCGGTGGTTCTGACGAATGCACCCGCTTCCCCGCCGCCGAGGATCGTCGAACCGGCGGCATCGGTCGTGAGGCTGCCGAGCAACCCGCCCACGCTGCCGACCGATCGGCGGAGAGTCGTGACCCCGGGCGATGCCACGCTCAGGGCGTGCGGTCCGCCGAGCGGACCCTCGATCGTGACGTCGCCGGTTGCCGTGAGGGTCGTCTCGGCGGCGAGCGTGACGGCACCCAGCAGGATGGTGCCGTTCGACACGAGGGCGCCCGCGATCGACGCGGTACTCGGGCCCGCAGTCGTGACGAGCCCTTCGATGAACGTCGAGCGGTCGCCCGCCTGATCACCGAACGCGACCGTCCCCTTGTTGAGGAACGAGGTCGTGCCGGCGACCGACGTGACGGCCCCTCGGAACGCGACCGAGTAGTCACGGGGGGCCGTGTTCAGCTCGCTCGTCGTCAGATCGCCCTGAAACGCGATCGTGCCCACGGTATCGGTAAGCGTGACGATGCCCGCGGCCACCGCCGCCTCGAACGTCGTGCCCCCCGACTTCGTGACCGTCACGCGGTCCACGCCGGAGCCCACGCTTCCGGTGAAGCTCGCGGACCCGGTCGTGTCGATGGTGAGGGCATCCGCAAAACCATCGATCGTGCCGGTGACCGAGCCGACCCGCACCGTCGTGGCGCGACCCGTGCCGAGGACGAGCCCGGCGTTGGTCAGCAGGTCCACGTCGGCGAGGGTGATGGCGGTGGCGCTGCCGCCGATCGCGGCGGCAGCGACGGTCACGCGGGTGTCGGCGTCGCCGAGCACGATCGAGCCCTCATCCGCGAGGATGGTCGCAATCAGCCTGACTGCGGACGGCGCCGTGGCCACGAGCCCTCCGGCGAACGTGATCACGTCCAGCGGCCCCTCGTCACCGAGTTCGACGGCACCGGTGTTGCTGAAGGTCGTCAGGCCCGCGATCCGGCTCGAGCCCGCGTTGCCGCCGAGCAGGCGGATGGCGTAAGGCTGAGCCTCCGCGACGAACCCGCCGGTGACGTCGAGCACACCGCCGAATGTCACGGCGTCGGTCGCATCGACGACCCGCACCGTGCCCGCCCTGAGCATGCCGGAAAAACTCACCCCCCTGCCGTTGGCGATGGTGATACCCGCCAGGGGCGTCGTGCCGCCTGTCGAGCCGGTGAGATGGTTGACGGAGAGGTCGCCCGCCGTGCCGCCGTCGAGCGTGAGCGTGCCCGCCCCGTTGATGGAGTCGTTGAGATAGATGAAGGAACCGGCCGGCGCGACGCCGCCTCCGGTCGTATCGATCGCGAGGTTGCGGCCGGCGAGGTCGACGTGGCCGCTGAACTCCACGTCGAACCCTCTGGTCACGAACGACGTGGTCGCTCCGGCGACGCCGCCGGCGAGCGTGATCCGATTCTCCGCGCTGCCCAGAGCGTTCGTGGAATCTCGACTGCCGACCGCGATGCCAGCCGACGTGGTCGACCGGTAGGTCGTGCCTGTGAGCGTGACTGAACCGGGATCGGCGCCGCCGGGGGCATCCGCCGCCTCGAGAAACAGACCCTGGCTCAAGCCGTCGATCGACGCCACCGTGACGTCGTTGCCCGCGATGATGACCGTGCCGAGGGCAGGGCCCGAGTCCACGATACCGATCCTGCCCGTGACGAGCACGTCGCTGGCGGTGCCGGCCTTGATCCTGAAGAGATAGCTGTTGGCATCGCTCGCCGTCACGGTGCCCCGCACGGTGACCGGGTTGCCGGTCGGGATTTTCCCGTCCTGAGTTGCATCGAGGTCGGTGTTGCCCGCGACGACGACCGCCGCCGCGCCCCCGG
>DNLZ01000395.1:292-8828 GCA_003488325.1 Planctomycetaceae bacterium | reverse complement strand
CCGTTGAGGCAGCGCAGGAGCGTGCTCTTCCCGCTGCCCGACGGTCCCACGAGCGCGAGCACCTCGCCCTCGGGGCAGGTGAGGCTCACGGCGTCGAGCGCGGGGCCGCTGGGCCACGACTTCGAGACTCCGCTGACCTCGATCATGCGTTGTCGTTTCCGATCCGTAGAGTCCGCCGCGACGGCCCGCCGGCACGCGCCGGCGGCATCGCTCAACCGGTCGCGCCCGCCGGCCGCTCGAGGCGGCGTTCGAACCAGCGTGAGAGCGTCGCCAGCGGCCAGCTCATCGCGAGGTACAGGAGCGCGGTGACGAGCGCGAGTTCCACGATGCGACCGGTCGAAAGCGCGAGCACGCTGTAGCGCTTCGTCAGCTCGACGACGGTGATCACGGAGCAGACGCTCGTGTCCTTGAACAGGGCGATGAAGTCGCTCGTCACCGGCGGCATCACGATCCGCACCGCCTGCGGCACGATCACGTGCCGCAGGGCCTGCCAGCGGGAAAGGCCGAGCGACAGCGCCGCCTCGAACTGGCCGGGGGGCACCGCCTTGAGTCCCGCCCGGTAGATCTCCGACTCGTACGCCGAATAGTTGAGCGCCAGGCCGAGGATCGCCGCCACGAGCGCCGGCAGCGCGAGCCCCACCTGCGGCAGCAGAAAAAAGATCGCATAGAGCTGGAGCATGAGGGGCGTGCCCCGCAGAATCTCCACGTACCCCGACAGCAGCGGGCGCAGCACCGCGGGCCCGTACTGCCGCCCGACCGCCACGGCGAGCCCGATCGCGACGGCGAGCGGGAACGACGCGCAGGAGAGGAACGCCGTCATCCCGGCCGATCGCGCGAGGAGCGGGGCGGTCTGCCAGACGAGCTCCATGAAGCCCGCGCGCCCCGCCGCCGGGATCTCAGCGGCGTCGCGCAGCAGCAGCATCTGCTGCCGTCCGGCGAGGTCCCAGCGATCGTAGAGCGCCTTGAGCCGGCCGTCGGCGATCAGCCGTCCGATCGCGGCGTCGATCGCAGCCGCCAGCTGCGGCGTGCTCCGCGACGTGAGCACCGTGTAGACACCACCGGCGAACGGCCGATCGACGGCCCGCAGGTGGGCGAACCGATCGGCGTAGAACGCGAAGATGCAGTCATCCATCACCACCGCGTCGAGCACCCGGGTCTCGAGCTGTTGCAATGAATCGGTCGTGCCCTCGTAGCCGATCACCTCGACGGCGAGTTCGGCACGGGACCGCAGCACGGCCTCGGCGGCCGAGCCGCTGAGGACGCCCACCCGCCAGGTGCCCGTGGGCCCCGGCAGCTGGAGGTCCGCGAACGCGGCAGGTGCCTCGCCCCGCCGACCGACCAGCTGCAGCGCGTACGCGAAATAGGGGCGCGAGCAGAGATAGTCGCGCTGACGTTCCGGCAACAGCTCGTAGCCGTTGATGACGCAGTCCGCCGAGGTCTCGAGGAGCAGGGGCAGGCGATCCCACTGCCCCTGCTGGAACCGGGCCCGCACGCCGAGCTCGTTCGCGAGCAGCTCCGCGAACTCCACCTCGAACCCTTTGACCAGACCCGGCTGAGCCGGATCGAGGAAGACGTGCGGGCCGCCCCCCTCCTGATCGGCCGCCCAGACGAGCTCGCCACGCGCCCGCACCGCGTCGAGGTCGCGGGCCCACGCCCCGGGCATGACGGAGATCGCCAGGACGCCGACCGTCAGCAGGCACTGACCCGAACGCACGAGCCCCTCCGCGCGACCGATCCGATTCCGCCTCACGGCGCGGTCCCCGACGTCGGAGGACGGAGACGACCGAGCGCCGCCGTCGGCTCGTCGAGCCTCTCCGCGAGCCGCGTGGTCATGTGGTCGAGGCGCCGCCCCTCCGCGAGGTAGTCCGTCACCCGTCGACCGGCCTCACTGTAATCGGCGAGCAGGGGATCGACGAGTCGGGCGGCAGGCACTCCCCTCACGAGCCCCGCGATGTCGCGCTCCAGCCCGAGGCGCACGAGACGGAACACCGCCCACCGCAGCGCGAGCCCCCAGAGCAGGAGCCAGACGAACGCCTGCTGCAGGAAGCCGGCGCCCTCGGCCGGCCGTCCGAGCCACAGGTGCCCGTAGAAGAAGCCCCAGCCGGCACGCGCGAGGACCGCGACGAGCAGCGCCGCAAAGAGCACCTCGAACGTCCAGTGAACGGCGGCACTGCCGAGGCGACCGCGCCGGTCGTCCACCATCCGCTCGACACCCGTCCCCAGCCAACGGCCCGCCCGATCCAGGAGCGTGACGGCGAGCGACTGCACCTGCGAGTCGTCAAGCCGCGCTCGTCCGACGAGCGGATCACCGATCCGCGCGCGGGCCGCGAGGCCGGCGAGAATGCTCCGCGACTGCTCCACCTCCGACTCCGACAGACCGATCTCCTCCACGGCCAGCCACCCGGGTGATCCATCCGGCTTCGCATCGGCACGGCCGCCCGCGAGGAGTCGTCCGACGAGTCCGCCCCCCAGCCGCGATCTGCCCCAGAGCGACGACACCGCGTCGACGGCGTGCACGAACGTCGCGAACGGCCCTCCCTGCCACCGCTCGACGACCTCCGACGCCACGAGCCTCTGCCAGCCGTGCCGCTGGCTGCGGAGCTTTCCTCCGACGGCCGCTGCCAGCAGTCCCTCGAGGCGCGTGCGCTGGGTCGTGATGCCCTCGACGAACTCGTGAACCGGTTCCCCGAGTGGCGTGAGGCGGTCTCGCGACTCCCGCACGAACCACGCCGCCAGATCGATCGCACCGGTCCGCCTCACGCGCCGTGCGGCGCGGCCCGCGAGCTCCTCGTCGATGGCGGTGACGAGCTCGGCGAAGCCGGGCTCGGGGGCGAGCCCGGCCGCGGCGCGGCGCCCGGCCTCGACGCCGTCCAGCCGGAAGATGCGCGGCACGCGGAAGCCCTGCGACTCGAGTTCCCGCCGCCAGTCGGCCCGGATGTCGGCATCGCGCGAGGCCTGGGTCTGCACGAAGAAGAGCGGCCGGCCCGGCGCGAACGCCGCCACCTCGCGGGCGACGATCCAGGATTTGTACTTCTGCGCGGTGGCGACGACGAGCAGCACGTCGCACGCCGGCAGCACCTGCTCGAGCAGGTCGCGATTCCGGTTGTCCGCACTCGGCCGCGAGCGCTCCTCGACGGGACGCTCCGGCGCGCCGGTGGACGGACGCTCCTCCCGCGGCTGCGTGTCCGGATCCGGGCAGTCGACGAGCACGATATTCGCCACGGCCGGCGCGTCGCTCCGCACGACGCGGGCCCGCAGGGCGTCGAGCGGCAGCCACGAGACGTCGACGTCCGGGCCCGCCACCACGACGGGTGCGGTCGTCGTCGGCCGCGCGACGTCGCCCGCGTCGCTGACATCGGCCCCCGCCAGCGCGTTGACGAGCGTGCTCTTGCCCGTGCCGGTGCCACCGATGACGCCCACGACGAGCACGCGCGCAAGCTCGCGACGCGCACGGTCGAGCCGCGGACCGACCCGGCTCCACTCGGCGTGAATCGCCGCAGCCGGCCCCCAGTCGCGGAGCGACCCGCACCAGCGGTCCAGGGACGCGACGAGCTGGTCGAAATCGCTGAAATCCGGCTGCGGGTCCGCGCCCGAGGCGAGCCCGCCGCCCTCGTCTCCGGCACGCTCTCCCGCACCGTCCGACATGTCAGATGCCCTCCGCCGCGACGGCGTCGAGGAGCTGCCGTGCGCGCGCAAGCTCCGGCCGGCTCGCAGCCGTCGCCAGACGGTCGATCTCGTCCAGCCGGTCGCCGAGCACCACATCGTGGAGCGTCTCGGCGAGCACCCGGCTGCGTTCCGCGGACCAGCCGACGAAGAGCTGCTCGACGAGCGGCGCGAGCCGCGCGGCCGTGAGCCCGAGGGCGCCCTCGCCGGCGAGGGTCGCCGCCGTCCCGACGACGACGTCGCCGACGTGATAGACGAGCGTGGTGAGACCTCCGGCCGTCGCTGCGGCTGCGGGCACGACCGCGGCGCCCGCCAGCCCGAGCCCCACCGTGAGCGCCGGCCGGGCCACCGCGCCGGCATTGAGGGCCGTGACGACCCAGCCGACGAGTTCCGGGTTCTCCGCGGAGTACCGGTCGAGCTGGTCCTTCACGAACGCGCGGTAGTCCTCCGACACCAGCGGAAGCGCCCGGTGCCGCTGCTCGAGGTCGGCGTACCACACGGCGCGATCGGCCGACGCGAGCCGCGGGCCCAGGAGCTGCTCGAGGCGTGGATCGTGGCGGCAGGCGTCCTCGAGCCGTGAGACGAAGTCGGTGAGCGCCTGCTTGAGGGCCGCGATCTCGAGGGCGGTGAAATCCTCACGACGCTCGGTGGAGGACCGACCCAGCCCGACCCGGCGCGCGGCCCAAGCCACCCCGGTGCCGGCAACGCGGTAGAGTCGGCTGACGGCGAGGTCGAACCGCGAGCGACGGGGCTCGAGCCACGACCAGATCTCGTTCCACACGATGTCGCTCGGTGCGGGCGGGAGATCGACCCGCACGCGGCTCTCCTGCTCGAGGAATGTGGCCGTCTCGCGCCACACCCCGGCGGCGCGGTCGATCGCGTCGAGCCACGTTCCCATGCCGTCCCGGCGGTCGAGCACGACCTCCCATGCGCCCGCCACGGCACGACGCTTGATGCGGTCGAAATCGCAGCCCGCGAGCCGCTCGGCGGGGCCCGGATCCCGTTCATGCGTCGTGTCCACGCCGCCGGCCGTCCCGGTCAGCTCGGGAAGCGCGTGGAAGGGGACGCGGCCCGCGGCGGCCGCGGCCTGGTCGTGCGGCACGGCATACACCGCCAGCGGCACGACCCCCGTCTCAGCCGTGAACGTGGCGAGCCACCCGCCGATCCGCGGACGCTGCGCGGGCCAATCGATCATGTTGAACACGACGAGCACCGTCCGACCGGCGGCCGCGGCCCGCGCGAAGAAGTCCCGGACGGCGGCATCGTTGTATTTCTGCTGCGTGAGCACCGCCACGATCACGTCGGCCGCGTCGCGCACGAGTTCCGCACGGTGCCAGTTCTCGCGCAGCGTGCCGTCGATGTCGGGCGTATCGACGATGACGAGACGGGCAGGCTGCCGCCGGGAGCCATCCTCGCGCCAGATGATCCGATCCTCGGCGGCGGGGTCGAGCGCATCCTCGTCGCTGCGCCAGGCGACCGGCACGAAGCCGGGGAAGAGCGCGCCGAGATCCGCGGTGGCGGCCACCCCGGCGGGCAGGCTCGCGACCGGGTGCCGCGTGCGGGCTGCCTCGGCCACCGAACGGCTCATGGCCGCGCCCACCAGCGCGTTGGCGACGAGGCTCTTGCCCGTGTTCGTGCCGCCGCACACCGCCGCCACGACGAGTGGCCCGCGGGCGGCCTGCGCCTGGAGTGTCCCGAAGAGGGCGCCGTGCCAGGGCATCTCCTCCGGGGCCGGCACGCCGAGTGACGCGCCGAGCGGCGCGATCGCCTCCACCACGTCGCACAGCGCGCGTACCGTCACCGCGATGCCGGTCACGGTCTCCGGCGACGCGCCCGCAGGATCGTTCACCGGGCGATCTCGCGTTGCCACCACCCGACTCCCGTGCGCCTGCGACGCTCACTGGACCGCTCGCTGCCCGCTCCGCCACGGCGGTGCTATCATGCGTGGGGCAATCCTGATGCTGTCCAGGTACGGGACAGTGTGTCCTCCGCCGGTCCGACCGGCAAATCGTGCCGGTCCATCCCTCTCCTCCAGCCCTCCCCTTCAGCAGAGCTCTCCGCCATGCTGGCACGGCGTCCGGTCTTTCCCGGTGTGATCGAGATGAACCATCAGGCCGGGTGGCGGATCGGCTGCAACGTGTACCTCGTGTACGACGACAGCGATTGGGTGCTCGTCGACATCGGCTACGACGAGAGCGTGGACGAGATCGTCGAGATGATCCGGCAGCTCGACTTTCCGCTCTCCCAGTGCCGGGGGCTCGTCGCCACGCACGCGGACGTCGATCACATCCAGGGCCTCGCGCGGGCGAAGGCGGTCCTCAAGGCACCGGTCATCGCCCATCCCAAGGCCGTCGACGCGCTCGAGTCGGGGGACCGCGTCAAGACGTTCGCCGAGATCGCCGCCCAGAACGTGCATCTCGAGATGCCGCCCGTCACGGTCGACCGCACCGTGGCCGACGGCGACGTGATCGAGATCGGCTCCCGCCGCCTGGAGGTCTGGCACACGCCCGGCCACACCGACAGCCAGCTCGCGTTCCGGCTCGACGACCTCCTGCTCTCGGGCGACAACATCTACCGCGACGGATCGGTCGGCGCGATCGACGCCCATCACGGCAGCGACATCCAGCAGTTCATCCGCTCGCTCGAACGCATCGCGGCGAGTGACGTCCAGTGGCTCCTGCCGAGCCACGGGCCGATCTTCCGCAAGGACGACGGTCTCCTCCGCCGCACGACCGACCGCCTCCGCGGGTACCTGACGCTCGCGGACTTCGGCACCTGTGCGACCCACTGGCCGCTCATCGAAGAGTGGGACCGGGAACTCGCCGAGGGACGCCTGCCCGGGCAGAAGCCGCAGCCCGCATGAGCCCGCCGCCCGCGAGGCCGACGGAGGTGGACGCGGCCCCTGCCGGCCTGCCCAACCCCTCGGGTCGCGTCACTTTTTTCCGTGAAGACGGGTCGTGCCGGCTGCCGATGACTTCCGGGGATCGTCTTTCCGGGGGGACCTTTCATGATGCGGCACCTTTTCGCCGTCGGCGCCGTCGGCGTCGCCGTCTGGCTGACCACCGTCGATGCCAGGGCCCAGGCGCCCCACGCGGGGCAGCAGGCCTACGGCTACCAGTGGGGCTATTCGTACAACACCCACGACTGGAACCGGCTCTACCACTATCCCTACGTCTGGTACGCGCAGAACTTCTACGCCGACGGCTACATGCAGTCCGCGAATGATCTCTATTACCGCTATCCCCAGGAGATGCGGATACCGGTCTACAACCGGCAGTGGCACAACGAGTACCCGCAGTCGCGGCGCTACCACCAGGGCCACCACTTCCATCTCGACGTGTTCTGACGAGAGCGCTGCCGGGCCATCCATGGCCCCGGCAGCTTGGCCCGACGTGGGCACGCCAAGGGTGCCCGCGCCGGGCCGGCCGCCTTCCGGGCGGCCGTGGGCGCTCCGCGGTTGGATGGGCTGCGGCGCGGCCTGCGGCCGCTGCAGCCGGCAGGTGGTGGGGCGCATCCCGCGTGGCTTCGGTGAAGCGTGGGCTGCGGCGCGGCCTGCGGCCGCTGCAGCCGGGGTGCGGTGAGTGTGATCAGCGCGGGCTGCTGGAGCGGCGGCTCGCGGCGCGGTCGGTGCCCGGGGTCACGTCGAGATCGAGGTCGTCGTGATCGCCGCGGTCGAGCCTCTCCCAGGCGATCGCGCCCATCGCCGCATTGTCGGTGCACAGCGACGGGGGAGGGATGAAGACCGCCACGCCACGATCCTCGGCCAGCCTCGCGACGGAGGCGCGCAGAAGGGCGTTGGCCGCGACCCCGCCACCGATCGCGATCCCGCGGCAGCCGGTGCGGTCGAGGGCGAGCGACAGCTTCGCCACGATGCAGTCGACGACCGCCTGCTGAAACGATGCGGCGAGATCGGCCCGCACCCGCGGCTCCGGCGGTGGAGTGTCGTTCGCCGCACCCGGTGGCCTCACGAGATAGCGCAGCGCGGTCTTCAGTCCGCTGAAGCTGAGATCGAGTCGCTCGCGGTCCGAGACGAGCGGCCGCGGCAGCCGGTGGGCCCGGGCATCGCCCGCCTTCGCGCACCGCTCGATCTCGGGCCCTCCGGGATAGCCGAGGCCCAGCAGGGCGGCCGCCTTGTCGAAGGCCTCGCCCGCCGCGTCGTCGATCGTGCCACCGAGCCGCTCGATCTCGAGCGGCGACCGCACGAGGAACAGCGACGTGTGTCCCCCGCTCGCAACCAGGCCGACGAGCGGTGTCGGCACGGGCGTCCCATGGGCGAGCCGGCACGCGTACAGGTGGGCGGCGATGTGGTCGTAGCCCACGAGCGGAACGCCGAGTGTCGCGGCGATCCCCTTCGCGGCCGAAAGTCCGACGAGAAGCGAGCCGACGAGCCCAGGCGTCACGGCCACCGCGACGGCCTCCACCCCCTCGATCCCGATGCCGGCGCGGCGCACCGCCTCGTCGATCACGGGGATGATCCTTTCGACGTGCGCCCGCGAGGCGATTTCCGGCACGACGCCGCGCCAGCGGGCGTGCAGGGAATCCTGGCTGGCCACGACACTCGAGCGGACCTCGCGGCCACGGGTGATCACCGCAGCCGCCGTCTCGTCACACGTCGTTTCGATCGCGAGCAGAGCCATGCAACGCCGTCTGTGCGGTCTGAAAGCCCGCCGAACCTGCCCTGCTCGCCACACGACGCCGCGCCAGGCACCGAGGTTGTCCCACACCCCGCACGCCACCCGCAACTTCCCACCCGGCTACAGCGGCCACAGGCCGCACCGCAGCCCACGCTTCACCGCACGCTGGGTGCGTCCCACCACCTGCCAGCTGCAGCGGCCACAGGCCGCGCTACGGACGCTTCACCGAAGCCACGCGG
>DNLZ01000395.1:0-135 GCA_003488325.1 Planctomycetaceae bacterium | reverse complement strand
CAGGCACCGAGGTTGTCCCACACCCCGCACGCCACCCGCAACTTCCCACCCGGCTACAGCGGCCACAGGCCGCGCTACGGACGCTTCACCGAAGCCACGCGGGATGCGCCCCACCACCTGCCAGCTGCAGCGGCC
>DNLZ01000365.1:4833-7654 GCA_003488325.1 Planctomycetaceae bacterium | reverse complement strand
CACTGCTGACGGCCGCCATGAGACGCACCGAGCGGGCGAGTGCCGCGGCGGCCTCCTCATCCGCGCCGAGCCGCTCCTCGAACGCCGCCGCCTCGTCTGCCGACAGTTCGTCGAGCAGATAGCGGTGGGCCAGCCAGTCGAGATCGTCGGGGGAGGCCATGGGGAACGGATGCCGGGGTGCTCGTGCGGGGCCCCATCGGGCCCCATAAGAACGATGCGCGAAGGAGCCGAATTATTTTTCAGAATCCTGGGATTCCGCGCAAGTCGTTTCTTCTCAAGCGCTTACGGACATTCGAGGATTCGGCGTCATCGCGTCGCGATTGCAGCTTTTTGGTTCCGTAAGGCATCGACACCCGAGTTGCGACTGGGCGACGCCGGCCCGCTACGGCTCCTGGGAACGCGAGGACGTCCCACTCGCCGCGTCGTCTGCCCCCTCGAGCGTCATGGCGATCCGAAAACCGAGGTCGCCGCTGACACCGGCCGCTTTGTGTCGTTTTTGAAAAGCCGAGCGGCACTGCAAGGGGCCCAGAAGCCAACTGCCGCCGCGACATGCCTCGGATTCAGCCAGGGTCGAGGAGCGTGTCGCGAAAGCGTCCACGACGGGTGGCCGGCCGGCACCGTCGATCCACTCGAACACGTTTCCGTGCATGTCGAAGAGTCGCCACGCGTTGGGCTGTTTGAGCCGCACCTCGTGGGCGTACTGCTGGCTGGCCGTATTCCCGCCGGGGATCGGCAACTCCGCCGCAGCATCCCAATCATTGCCGTACCACGCATGGGCGCCGAGGACGATTGCGTCGTCGCCAAACGAGAACGTGCTGATCGTCCCCGCGCGGCACGCCCACTCCCACTCGGCGCCCGTGGGCAGTCGGTATCGTTTGGTCGTGTCGAGTGCGCCGCTCGCGCGCTCCCGTGCGGTCAGCGTCTCGCAGAAGGTGACCGCGTCATGCCATGTGACGTACGTCACCGCTGCGTCGTCGTGGTCGATGACGTAGCGTTTTCCCCTGCATGGCTCCGTGCCCATCACCTCCCGCCACTGCCCCTGCGTCACTTCGGTCTGGCCGAGCAGGAAGGGCTCCGCCAGCGTGACGTCGACGGTGCTCGAGCCTTCGCCCATGGTGAACGTGCCGGGCGGGATCACGACGAGCGTCTGGCCGATCGAGTTGGTCGTCTCGACGTCGATGCCGAGGTGCCCGGCCCAGGCTGCCTGATGCCTGCGAGCCTCCGCGGCATCGAAGGGGGCGTTGGCTGGGACCGGCGGCTTCGACCGGGACATGACCGGCGCGATGGGTGGCTGCGTTGCCTCCGTCGGCATCGCTCCGGGCGGACTCAGGGCGATACGGAAACTGCGGTGGTAGTCCCGGTGCGACGGGTCGTTGCCGATGCGGACCGAAGACCGGCAGTCGACGGCGTTGAAGTCCCAACTCCCGCTCCGCAGCACCCGCCCAGCGGCCTCGCGCGGCCCCTCCGGATCGGTCACCGGCGTTCGTGGCAGGTCGGCGTACCAATCCGCCACCCACTCCCACGCATTGCCATGGACGTCGAACAGCCCGAAGGGGTTGGGGCGCTTCACGCCCACAGGATGCGCGTACATCTCGCTGGATGTGTTGCCGCCGGCGATCGGCACGACCATCCAACCGCCGCCGAACCAGCCGTGGGCTGCGAGGAGCCTCGCGTCGACGCCGAACGAAAATGGCGTCGTGGTCCCTGCGCGGCACGCGAACTCCCACTCGGCATCCGTCGGCAGGCGGTACCGCTGCTCCCCACCGATCCGGCCGCCGTCGCGCTCCCGTTCAGTGAGCGCACGACAGAAGGCGACCGCGTCGTTCCATGAGACGAACGTCGCCGGCACATGAAGCCCCTCGATCGTGTACTGCTGCCCCTTCCACGGCTCCGTCTTCATCACCTCCCGCCACTGACCCTGCGTCACTTCCGTCTGACCGAGCAGGAAGGGCTCCGTCAGCGTGACGTCGACGGTGCCGGGCCCTTCGCCCATGGTGAACGTGCCGGGCGGGATCACGACGAGCGTCTGGCCGATCGAGTTGGTCGTCTCGATGTCGATCCCGAGGTGCCCGGCCCATGCCTCCTGATGCCCGCGTGCCAGCGTCGCGTCGAACGGGGCCACCGCGGGGGACGGGCGCGTCGACGACGGTGCGATCGGCTCGTCGCCCGGGCGGGCGGCAACCGCGGACATCGTCGCCCCGGTTCCATCCACGGACTCACCGGGACGTTCCCGCGTGATACCGAATCCGTAGAGCACCGCGACGAAGAGGACGCTGACTGCGCCGGCGAACGCGAGCCGCGACGTTCGCGAACCCGTCATCCGTCGCGGCAGGTCTTCACAACCCCGGTCCTGCACGAGGGGTTCGAGCGACGCGATCACGTCCCGCATCGACTGGAAGCGGTCCAATGGATTTTTGGCCACCATGCGCTGAAAGACCGCATCGAGACCGGGCGGCAGGGGTCCGCATACGCTCCCGAGCGTCGGCGGCGGGTCATGAATGTGAGCCATCATCCTGTTCACAGCGGTCTCGCCCGCGAAGAGGATCCGACCGGTGAGCAGGTACCAGAGCGTGACACCGAGCGAGTAGATGTCTGAACGGGCGTCGGCATGCCGCGTGTCCATGGCCTGCTCGGGAGCCATGTAATCGACGGTGCCCATGATCTGGCCGGTAGCCGTCAACGGATCCCGCTCGGCATCGAGGCTGCCGAATGCCGCCAGCCCCATGTCGAGGATCTTGACGGTGCCACGCGAGTCCACGAGGAGATTGCCCGGCTTGATGTCACGATGGATGACTCCCTGCTCGTGCGCGAACGCCAACCC
>DNLZ01000365.1:4076-4447 GCA_003488325.1 Planctomycetaceae bacterium | reverse complement strand
TTCGGCGAGATTCCTGCCGTCCACGTACTGCATGACGAGGTAGTGCAGGCCGGCGACCTCCCCCGCATCGAAAGCCGTGACGATGTTGGGGTGATCGAGTCGCGCCGTCGCCTGCACCTCGCGCGCGAAACGGCGGACGGCGGCGGGGCTCTGCAGCACCGTCGGAGCGATGACCTTGAGCGCCACGATCCGTCGCATCGTGCGGTGCTCCGCCTTGTACACGACACCCATGCCTCCTCGGCCGAGCAGGTCGAGGACGACGTAGGGCCCGAGGACGAGGGACGATGCACCGCCATCACAGAGGGAACTGGCCTGGAAGGATGTCAGCTTCCCCGCCGCGACGAGTCTCTCTGCGAGCGGCGACGCGTCGC
>DNLZ01000365.1:2837-3678 GCA_003488325.1 Planctomycetaceae bacterium | reverse complement strand
AAGTCGGCGATGGTGGCGGGCATGGGCGAGCGTCCGACGGAATGGCCTGGAGGAGGATACCGATGACACGAGAAGGCAGATCGACCCGACGCAGCTCCCGCTTGGCGAGGCTCAGGAGCCCTCGCCGAGTGCCTTCCGCAGCGATTCGTGTGCCAGCCGCATCCGGGTGAGCACGGTGCCCAGCGGCAGGCCGGCCTCGGAGGCGATCTGGGCGAACGTGCGGCCATCGTCGATCCGCCCCTCGACGACGGCTCGCTGCTCGGGCGGCAGGCGTTCGATCGCTGCCCGCACGCGGGCCACCTCCTCCGCCCGCACGAGCGCGGTCCACGGAGGCTGTTCGCCGTCGAGCCTGCCTGCCTGCTCCGCGCGGATGCCGGCGGCCTCGACGCCTCGGCCTCGAACGCCCGCCTTGCGTCGCGCGAGCATCGCCTCGTTGTGCGCCACACGAAAGAGCCAGCCGCGCAGCGACGACTCACCCGCTGCCGTTCCCGCCTCGACGAGCCGCCCGAACGTCACCTGCACGAGTTCTTCCGCGGCCTCCACGTCGCGGGTGAGCCCGACGAGGAACGCGCGGATCTCGGGTGCCCAGCATTCGTACGCCTCGCGCACGCGACGCAGAGCCGCCTGCACGTCGCGCACCGTCTCCGGAGCGTCGCACGGACTGTGCGGTGACGCGGACGTCGGCTGAGGACGATCGGACGGCATCATGCTCGCTGGTCATCGGCGCGCGGAGAACGCGGTGCCTGCCGCGGTCTCCTTGGCCATCAGCCTAAAGCACGATCGGGCTCGCTGGAGCGACGCCCGCCGACAGCCCACACCGGGAGGCGAAGGGGGGCGGCGA
>DNLZ01000365.1:761-2465 GCA_003488325.1 Planctomycetaceae bacterium | reverse complement strand
CCCCCGAGCCAGTGCGCCACGCGCGCCCGATGCGCTGGAGCCGACCGCCTGAACCGGCCAAAGAAACGCCCTGCGGCCGCAGGAAGGCCGTCGTCGTCAGCCGAACGCCGTGACGGACAGCCGGTCGGCATCGATCCCGGAGGCTGCCAGCACCTCGGCGACGTCCGCGACTCCCTCCGCCTTGCGGATGGTGAACGGCCTCGTCGGCCCCCGGCCCGACACCAACGCGGCCGTGCGGGCGACCACGGCCGAGCCCGCGTCCGGGGTCGCAGCGAGCAGGCCGAGTTGTGCGGTGCCGATCGCGCCGGCCACCAGCTGCGAACCGGCGAACGCGTCCGGGTCACGAGACGTCACGGTGAACGTGCCGAGCCGCGACGCCGGGGAGATCTCGTCTCCGGTGGCAGGCAGATCGACACCCTCCGCCACCCCGACGAGGAGAGCGGAATCGATGAATGTGCCCACCCGCACCGTCGTAATCCGTGATCCCACCTGGATCCGCGACCCGGTCACCGCCCCCGTCACGGCGAGCGACCCGGCGGCATCGGCCAACTGCACCGTCGAATCCGCCAGCGACGCGAACGCAACGCGTCGCGGGCTGCCGCCGACCGTGAACGCCGCGCGCTCCACCGCCCCGCCCACGATCGTGCCGGTCGAGGCGAGCGCGATCGATGAGTCGCGCACGCCCGCCATCTTCAGCGTGCCGACCGCAGGCAGCACGACCTCGGCATCGGCCACGTCGCCGAGGGTGGCCGTCGTGACCTTCGCGCCGCCGACGTCCACCACACCACCGACGCCCGCGAGGACGACGACGGTCACGCCATCGGCGAGGCTCACACCGTCGGTCACGCGGACCTTGGGAAGCGTGAGCCGTCCGACCGTCCCAACGGCCTCGATCCGCTCCACCTCCACGAAGCCGTCGCCACCCGCGCTGGCGGCGGCGAGCGACGACGACGCGCTCCCGCCATCGAAGGCGATCGACGCCAGCGTCGCCGCATTCGGGACGGTGACCCGTCGGCCGCTGACGACGGGCTCGTCCGCGATGGTGAAGCTGAACGTGGCCGTGCCGGGACCGCGCCAGGTGTAGGTCGAGCGCGTGCCGTCCGCATCCGTGGCGACGAGACTCGTCGGTCCGGTGCCGCCGAGGACGATCTCACGGACGATATCCCCTTCGGTCGGCTCGGCCGCGACGCTGACGGAAAACGCGACCTCGGCCTCGTCGCCGGAAAGATCGGTGCCCGTGACGGTGACGACCGCGTCGCCCGGCATCGTGCCGTACGTGAGTTCGATCGCGCCATCGGCGTTGACGCGGACCGACACGACGTCGGGATCCGAGCTGTCCACACGCAGCCCCACCGTGGCCTGGGGCGCGGCGACCACCGTCGCCGAACGGACCGACAGCAGCCGGTCGAAGATCGGGGTCGACTCGTCTCCGGCGAGCGGCAGCGTGTCGAACGTGGCACTCGAGGGACCGTCACCGTCGAATCGCTCGAACGCGGCGTACTCGTCCAGGATCGCCTGCCCGTCACCCAGCACGCGGCCGAACACGGCGTACTGGTTCGCCGGGCGACCACCGCCGCCCGGGTCGTCGAAGCTTGGATTGGCGGTGACATTGAAGAAGAAGCCACTGGTCGCCGAATTCGGGTCGCTCGTGCGCGCGTAGGCGATCGTCCCCGCGACGTTCGGCCGATCGGCCGCCCACTCGAG
>DNLZ01000365.1:0-392 GCA_003488325.1 Planctomycetaceae bacterium | reverse complement strand
CCGGCCCGCGATCGAAGAACCCGCCCCCCTGCAGGAACCGCGCGGGCCCCGTATCGCCTGCGAAGTCGGTCGCGCGGTGGAAGAAAGAGTCGGCGTAGCGGCCCGAGGTGACGTAGTTCAGGAAGTTTTCGGTCGAGATCGGGGCGGCCGATCGTCCTTCGACAGCCGTGTCGAACAGCTCGATGAAGAGGTCCCGGTAGGAGGATGCGGCTCCCGCCTGCGTCGCCAGACGGACGACGGTGCCCTGCACGTCGACGCCCGTCACCGCGAAAAGACCCGCGGTCGGCACGACGGCCGGAGTGGTCCCTGCCGCAACAGAGATGTCGGGGAGCGTGCCCGTCGCCGTCACCGCCAGAAGCTGTCGCGGTTCGAGCGCCTCGACGCCGATCCGC
>DNLZ01000366.1:3170-7564 GCA_003488325.1 Planctomycetaceae bacterium | reverse complement strand
CCCGGCGCTCCCTCCGCTGCAGCAGTTCGGTCCGGCACCCCGGCCGCTGCCGCCCCCGGCCCCACTGCCCGTGCCGCCGCCGCTGCCGAACGCACCGCGTCAGGGCGTGCCGAGTCTCGGAGCGCCGCCCGTGCCATAATCGCGGGAATGGACCTGCCGACGACCGTCCCACGACCGCGCTCGCGCGCCGACATCGATGCGCGAAAGCTCGCCCGGCTGCGTCGCGTCCTGCGGGTGATCCTGCCGACGAACCGCTTCTATGCGGCGAAGCTCGGCCGCGGCGTCACCGTCGAGCGGCTCGGCGCGCTCGCCGACATCGCGTCATGGCCCTTCACCACGAAGGAGGATCTGGTCGCCGCCGCCGTCGATGGACGCCCCGGCAATCTCACGTGGAGCGACGATCGCTACGTGCGGTTTCACCAGACGAGCGGGACGCACGGAAGGCCGCTGCCTGCATGGGACACGGCGGCCGACTGGCGGTGGTGGATGGAGTGCTGGAAGTGCGTGCTCGGCCGCGGGCACGTCGGCCGCGGCGATCGCGTGCTCGTCGCGTCGTCCTTCGGCCCCTACGTCGGCTTCTGGAGCGCCTTCGACGCGGCCGCGTCCGGCGGCGCGCTGGCGATCCCGGCCGGCGGGCTCTCCAGCCTCGCCCGGCTCGAACTGCTCCGTCGGGCCAGGGCGACGGTGCTCGTCGCGACCCCGAGCTACGCGCTTCATCTCGCGGAGGTCGCGGTCGACGCGGCCGTCGACACCGCGGCCCTGCCGATTCGGCTCGTGATCGTCGCCGGCGAGCCGGGGGGCTCGGTGCCGGCCGTGCGGCGCCGGCTCGCCGAGGCGTGGGGCGCGGCCGTGCTCGACCATGCCGGTGCCACGGAGGTGGGGCCATGGGGTGTCGGCGAGATCGACCGCTCCGACGCGCGCCCCGGCTCGTCGGCCGACCCCGAGGGCATGCCACGGCCCGCACTGCACGTCATCGAGGACCACTTCCATCCCGAGTTCTTCGCGCTGGGCACCGGGGGTCCGGCCGCTCCGGGAGAAGCCGCCGAGCTCGTGCTCACGACGCTCGGCCGCACCGGCGCGCCGGTGATCCGCTACCGCACCGGCGACGTCGTGCGACCGGTGTGGCCGAGCGACGAGGCCATCGCCGCGGGGGCCTGCCCCTGGGTGCGGCTCGAGGGCGGCGTGCTGGGACGGGCCGACGATATGCTCGTCGTGCGAGGCGTGAACATCTTTCCGGGCGCGGTGGACGACATCGTGCGCGGGTTTCCGGAGGTGATCGAGTATCGGCTCACCGTCGCCACGCGCGAGAGCCTCGACACCCTCACGATCGAGATCGAGGACAGGCTCGGTGACGCCACGCGCGTGGCGCGGGAGTTCCACGTGCGGCTCGGTCTCAAGGTCGAGGTGCGGGTCGTGCCGATCGGCAGCCTGCCCCGCTTCGAAGGGAAGGGAAAACGCGTGGTCGATCGTCGCGACGGGAGCCGGGGGCCCACATGAGCACGGCTGCGAATCCTGCGGAAGGCGGCGGCCAAGCCGCCGGGAGGTCGGCGGCGCCGGTGCCAACGGCCATCGCGCGGATCGCGCACGGCGTCGAGATCGCGTGGAGCGACGGTGCCCGTTCGTCCTACGGGACGAGGCTCCTGCGCGACGCCTGCCCCTGCGCCACCTGCCGGGAGAAACGCGCCGCACCGGTGGCCGCCAACCCGTTGCTCGTGCTCGCGCCGGCCGACATCGCACCGCTCGCGATCGTCGGCATGAAGCCGGTCGGCCAGTACGCCTACTCGATCGAGTTTTCCGACGGCCACTCGAGCGGCATCTACACGCTCGACTACCTCCGCGAACTCGGGCTGCCGCGGCCGGGCGGCGCCGACCAGCAGCGGGGGTGACGGCGGCCGGGCGTCAGCCCAGCCCGCACGCAGCCGCCGCGACGACCGACGCGATGCGGACGGCATCGTGACACGCGTCCTCGCTCGTGCCCTCGGCGCGGAGCTTCGCCTCGTGGTTCTGCAGGCAGAACTCGCATCCCGCGAGCGCGGCACAGGCGAGGCTCATGAGCTCGAAGTCGACCGCGTTCGTCGCCGGCTTCGCCATCCGCTGCATCCGCAGGCGGGGTGGTCGCGCGGCATACGTCTCCTTGCCGATCATGTGCCGGAACCGGTAGTAGACCGTGTTCATCGCCATCAGGCCCGCCGCGGCGACCGCGTCGGACGCGACCGGATCCGCCGCCTCTCCGAGACCGGCCCGCAGGTCGGCGGCGAGCGCGTCGGCGAGGCGGGGCGCCCGCAGGAACCGGGCGGCTGCCAGCGCCACCCCGAAGGCCTGCGCGTCGGTGAGGTGCTCCCCTGCGAGCACGCCCGTGAGATTGAGCCGGGTGTCCTTGAATTCCTCCGGCAGCGCGTCGCGCAGGGCGTCGAGGGACGGTGTGGCAAGCGGCATGAGGTCGATCTCCTCGCGCGACGATCCGGCCGCGACGGATTCTGGCTCGGGGTCTCGGCGTGAAGTCTCGGCTGGAACGCGTGGACCGCGACGGTCACGTCGCGGCCGCCGCACACACTCTACAGGCTCGCATGCCGCCGCGGGACGCGAACGGGCGGCGCCGGTCCACCGAATTGAAAACTCTCGTCACCGGATGCTACGTTCAGGAGGTTTGCCCGCATCCGGCCCTCCGACCCCCCCTCCATGCCGCGTCGCGACGACCTCCACACGATCCTCCTCATCGGATCCGGGCCGATCGTCATCGGGCAGGCCTGCGAGTTCGACTATTCCGGCACCCAGGCCTGCAAGAGCCTCCGCGAGGACGGCTACCGGGTCGTGCTCGTGAACTCGAACCCGGCCACGATCATGACCGATCCCGGCACGGCCGACCGGACCTATATCGAGCCGCTCACGGCCGAGATGCTCGAGAAGGTGATCGAGGTGGAGCGGCCCGACGCCGTGCTGCCCACACTCGGCGGCCAGACCGCGCTCAACCTCGCGATGGAGCTCGACCGCCGGGGCGTCCTCGCGAAGCACGGCGTCGAGATGATCGGGGCGAAGGCGGAGGCGATCCGGCGCGGCGAGGACCGGGAGATCTTCAAGGCGACCATGCAGGCCATCGGCCTCGAGACCTGCCGCGGGCGCATCGTGAGGAGCCTCGCCGAGGCACGGGACGTGCTGGCCGAGATCGGACTCCCGGCGGTGATCCGCCCGAGTTTCACGCTCGGGGGTTCCGGATCGGGCGTCGCCTTCAATCGCGACGAGTTCGACACGAAGGTCCAGCGAGGGCTCGACCTTTCGCCGGTCGGCGAGGTGCTCGTCGAGGAGTCGATCCTCGGCTGGAAGGAATACGAGATGGAGGTGATGCGCGACGCGGACGACAACGCGGTCGTGATCTGCTCCATCGAGAACTTCGACCCGTGCGGCGTGCACACCGGCGATTCGATCACCGTCGCCCCCGCCATGACGCTCACCGACCGCCAGTACCAGCGGATGCGCGACGCGAGCTTCGCGGTGATCCGGGCCATCGGCGTCGAGACCGGCGGATCGAACATCCAGTTCGCCGTCCATCCCGGCACGGGCCGCATGATCGTGATCGAGATGAACCCCCGCGTGAGCCGGTCGTCGGCGCTCGCGAGCAAGGCCACGGGGTTTCCGATCGCCAAGATCGCCGCGAAGCTCGCGGTCGGCTGGCGGCTCCACGAACTGCCCAACGACATCACGCGGCGCACGAAGGCCTGCTTCGAGCCGGCGATCGACTACGTGGTGGTCAAGGTTCCCCGCTTCGCCTTCGAGAAGTTTCCGGAGGCGGACGCCCGGCTCACCACGCAGATGAAGAGCGTGGGCGAGACCATGGCGATCGGTCGCACGTTCAAGGAGGCGTTTCAGAAGGCGCTGCGCGGCCTCGAGGTGGGCGGCTTCGGCCTCGGCTGCGACTCGAAGGATCTCTGGGGCACGGCCGCCGAGCCGTCGCTCGACGACATCCGCGCACGCATCGCCACTCCCGATCCCGACCGGGTGCGCTACCTCCGCTACGCGGTGCTCGCCGGCCTCCCGCCGGCCGAGATCCACGAACTCACCCAGATCGATCCCTGGTTCCTCGACCAGATCCGCCAGCTCGTCGAGATCGAAAGCCTGCTGCGGGAGGCCGGCTCGCTCGCCGGGCTCGACGATGGCACCCTGCGGACCGCCAAGCAGGCGGGCTTCGCCGACCGCCAGCTCGCCGTGCTCCTCGGCGCGACGGAGTGGGAGGTGCGCGAGGATCGCCGGCGCCGGGGGATCGTCGCCACGTTCAAGGCGGTGGACACCTGCGCGGCCGAGTTCGAGGCGCAGACCCCGTACTACTACTCGACCTGGGAGGAGGAGAGCGAGGTTCCGCGGAAGGAACCGGGCCGGAAGCGGGTGATGATCCTCGGCGG
>DNLZ01000366.1:0-2874 GCA_003488325.1 Planctomycetaceae bacterium | reverse complement strand
GGGTGATGATCCTCGGCGGCGGACCCAACCGGATCGGGCAGGGCATCGAGTTCGACTACTGCTGCTGCCATGCGAGCTTCGCCCTGCGGGAGCTGGGCATCGAGAGCGTGATGGTCAACTCCAACCCCGAGACCGTGAGCACCGACTACGACACGAGCGACATGCTCTTCTTCGAGCCGCTCACCTGCGAGGACGTGCTCAACATCGCCGACTGCATCGAGCCGGACGGGGTGATCGTGCAGCTCGGCGGTCAGACGCCGCTGAATCTCGCCCGCGCGCTCCACGGGGCCGGGCTGCCCATCATCGGCACGAGCGTGGACACGATCGAGATGGCGGAGGATCGCGAGAAGTTTCGCGCGCTGCTCGACCGGCTCGGACTCAGGCAGCCCGCCAGCGGCATCGCCAAGACGCTCGAGCAGGCGCGGCGGGAGGTGGCGCGGATCGGCTTCCCGAGCCTCGTGCGGCCGAGCTTCGTGCTCGGGGGCCGGGCGATGGAGATCTGCTACGACCAGCCGCAGTTCGAGCGGTACGTGGCCGAGGCGTTCGCCGTGGCGCAGGGGCAGCCGGTGCTCATCGACCGGTTTCTCGAGGATGCGATCGAGGTGGACGTCGACTGCATCTGCGACGGGCGGGACGTCGTCATCGCCGGCGTGATGGAGCACGTCGAGGAGGCCGGTGTGCACTCCGGTGACTCGGCCTGCTGCATCCCTCCGCACAGCCTCTCGCCGCAGGTCATCGCCGAGATACGGTCCGCGGCGGCGGGTCTCGCCCGGAGCCTCGGGGTCGTCGGGCTCATGAACGTGCAGTTCGCCGTGAAGGACGAGGACCGTGGGGACGGCACCCACGCCCCGGCGCTCTACGTCATCGAGGTCAATCCGCGGGCCAGTCGCACCGTCCCCTTCGTGGCGAAGGCGACCGGCATGCCGGTGGCGAAGGTCGCCGTGAAGGTGATGGCGGGCACGAGCCTCGCCGCCCAGGGGATCGACGCCGATCCGGTGCCGACCCATGTGAGCGTGAAGGAGAGCGTGTTTCCGTTCGTCAAGTTCGCCGGCGTCGACATCGCGCTGGGGCCGGAGATGCGGAGCACCGGGGAGGTGATGGGCATCAGCGACTCGTTCGCGATCGCGTTCGCGAAGAGCCAGATCGCCGCGGGCACGCTGCTGCCACGGCAGGGGAGGATCTTCCTCAGCGTCGCGAGCGCGGGAGACAAGGTGGAGATGGTCGCGCTCGCGCGGAGGCTCTCCGCCCTCGGCTTCGACCTCATGGCCACCTCCGGCACGGCCCGCGCGCTCGCCGAGGCGGGCGTGGCGGTGGAGGTCGTCAAGAAGCTGCAGGAGGGCCACCCGAACCTCGTCGATCACCTCATCGACGGTCGCGTGCAGCTGATCTTCAACACGCCGCGGGGCAAGGGCGCCCGCACCGACGAGGGACGGATCCGGGCGGCGAGCGTGCTCTACGGCGTGCCGTGCATCACGACGCTCGCGGCGGCCGAGGCCTGCGTGCTGGCGATGGAGGCCACGCACGGCACGCCCGGGGGACCGCCCCCCGATCCGTTCACGGTGCAGCCGATCCAGGATCGGTTTCCGGAGCCGGTCGCGGCCCGGTAGCGGGCGCGTGCGCCGAGGCGCATGCCCGCTCTGTCGCGCGGAGAACGGGTCGTGACCGCAGTCCCTTTTCCGGAGGTGCCGCCGGTTCCCCGGCCGTTGGCGGCGCCGGCGGCCGACGAGCCGCCGCGGCTCACGGCCCGCACGCTCGAGGGTCTCGAGTGGGTGCTCGCCCGGGAGCTCGAGGCGATCGGCGCGCGGGACCTGCGGGTGGGCCGACGGACGATCGAGTTCTCGTGCGCCGCCGGCCTCGAGCGGGAGACGCTCTACCGGGCCGTCCTGGAGTGCCGCACGGCGATCCGCGTGCTCGAACCCCTGGGGCGATTCCAGGCCGACGCGCCCGACCGGCTGTATGCCGCGATGCAGGCGGTCGACTGGACGGAGCAGCTCACGACCTCCGACACGCTCCGCGTCGACGCGGCCATCCACGACACCTTCCTCACGCACTCGCTCTACGCGGCGCAGGTGGTGAAGGATGCGGTCGTCGATCAGCTGCGCACGCCGAGCGGCCGTCGGCCGGACGTGCGCCTGCGGGGCGCGACGCTGCGGCTGGCGCTGCATCTCGTCGGGAACGTCGCCACGATCTTCCGGGATGCGGCAGGGCGTTCGCTCCATCAGCGCGGCTGGCGGATGGGCGAGGTCGAGGCGCCGCTTTCGGAGGTGCTCGCGGCGGGCATCCTGGCCATCGCCGGCTGGTGGCGGCCGGGGGACGACCCGACGGCCTGCACGTCGGGCGAACCGCTGCTCGATCCGCTCTGCGGCTCCGGCACGCTGGTCATCGAGGGCGCGACGATCGCCGCCGGCATGGCGCCTGGGCTCTGGCGCGCGAGGCGGAAGGCCCACGGGTTCTTCCGGTTTCGCGACTGCGATCGCGGGCTGGCCACGCGCCTCGTCGAGGCGCTCGAGGCACGGGCTCGGCCGCCGCAGGGCGACCCGCCATCCGGGGCATTTCAGGCGAGCGATCTCGATCCGCGAGCGGTCGAGGCGGCTCGGGCGTGCGCGGCCGCCGCGGGTGTCGCGGCACGCGTCGCGATCGAGCAGCGACACTTCGAGGACGCGCGCCCGTCGGCTCCCGGCAGCCTCGTGGTCACGAATCCTCCGTATGGCGAACGGCTGCCGGTCGCCCGCGCGGGCGCTCTCCTGCGGCGGCTCGGCGACTGGCTCGTGCAGCGCTGCGGGGGCTCGCGTGCGGCGATTCTCGCGGCCGACTCGCCCGCCACGAAGCACTTCGGTCTGCGCACCAGCCGACGGGTCCACCTGATGAACGGGC
>DNLZ01000211.1:4970-6279 GCA_003488325.1 Planctomycetaceae bacterium | reverse complement strand
TCACACCAGCGGCGTCTTGCCGGGGATCGCCCACTGCGGCTGCGGGAGCGACGCATCCCAGGCGAGGTTCTTGGGAAACAGGTCGAGTTTTGACTCCGCACTCGCGAATGCCCATGTGACGGGCTTCCCGGTGTACGCGGCCATGCGACCCATGACCGCCACGAGCGAACTGTCGGCGGTCTGACGAAGCTCCACGATCGGCGTACCGGCCCGGATCGAGTCGATCAGATCCTTGTGCTCCTGCTTGTAGGCGTCGGCGATGCTCCCCTTCATCTGCCAGATCTCGCGGCCGGAGCGGTCGACGATCCGGCAGCCGGCGTTGGACGCGCCGATGTGGCAGGTGCCCTTCGTCCCCCGGAGGATGACGTGCAGATCGGTCGCTGCCCCGGGGACCTGCCAGCAGGTGAACGACACGAATCGGTCGCCCGGATATTCGTAGTCCACCGCCATCGAGTCCCACATCTCGCTGTCGGCAGGCCGGGTGAACCGGCCGCCGGAGCCGAAGGCCGAGATCGGGTTTTCCCCCATCGCCCAGTTGATCGTGTCGAGCGTGTGGATCGCCTGCTCGTTGATCTGGTCGCCGCTGAGCCAGATGAAGTGCATCCAGTTGTTCATCTGATACTCGGCGTCGCTCATCCCTTCCTGGCGTGGTCGATACCAGATGCCGTTGCTGCAGTAGGTGCCCGTGCCCGCGATGATCTCACCGATCGCGCCGGACCGAATCTGCTCGATCGCACCCAGATAGTTCACCTGCCGGCGATACTGCGTGCCGGTGACGATGGCGGTTCCACGGGCCACCGCGAGCTCGTGGGTCGCGAGGCAGGATCGATAGCCGGCCGGATCGACGCACACGGGCTTTTCGGCGAAGACGTGCTTGCCGGCCTCGACCGCCTCGCGCAGGAGTGTCGGCCGGAACCCGGGGGGCATGGTCAGCAGTACGACGTCGATCTCCGGATCGTCGAAAATGCGACGGTAGCCGTCGATGCCGCCGTGCATCGCGGTGTCGGCCACGGCGACCTTGTCACCATGGGCCTGGGCGAGCGTCGAGCGGAGCTTCGCGCACTTGTCGGCGTAGAGGTCGGCGAGCGCGACGAGCTTCACACCTTCGTTGATGGTCAGCGAGTCGTTGATGGCGCCACTGCCACGGCCGCCGCATCCGATGACGCCCAGGCGAAGTTCCCGCGACGGTTCGGCGGCAGAGACTCCCGCATGCACGAAGACACCTGCCGCCAGGGAGGCCGCCGCCCCGGTGCCGAGAAACTCGCGCCGGCTGCCGCGTCCCTGCGCTGGCGGGCGCTGCGACCCGTGG
>DNLZ01000211.1:3023-4595 GCA_003488325.1 Planctomycetaceae bacterium | reverse complement strand
CGTCCGCCGTGCCCCCGTAACACGGTATCCCAAACAGTATCATGGACCGGTTCGCCCCCGGAAAGAGACCATGGCGGTGCAGCACAAAGGGTGGCAGCCGAGAGGTGCGTCGCGCGATCCGGTCATTTCGTGGCTGGTCCGGTGGTGGCGAACGGCTCGGGCGGCATGTATCGGAATCGGGTTCGGGCTGTGTGTCGGCCTCGGCTCCGCGGGCCCGGGCGGGCGCGTCCACGCCGCCGATCGGCCCGGCTACAACCGCGATATCCGGCCGATCCTCTCCGACACCTGCTTCGGATGTCACGGCCCGGACGAGCACGACCGGAAAGCGGGGCTGCGGCTCGACGTGCCGCAGCCCGAGAAGCCGCCGACGGACTCGGGTTTGCGCGCGATCGTGGCCGGGAAGCCGGAGGCGAGCGAGCTGGTGGCGAGGATCTTCGCCACCGATCTCGACCTCGTGATGCCGCCGCCGCAGAGTGCCAAGACGCTCTCGGACGAGCAGAAGGAGACGCTGCGTCGCTGGATCGCCGCGGGCGCCCCCTACGAGCCGCACTGGGCCTATGTCGCCCCCGTGCGGCCGGAGCCGCCCGCGGTGCAGGCGACCGCGTGGCCGAGGAACGCCATCGACCGCTTCATCCTCGCCCGTCTGGAGCAGGAGGGCCTGACCCCCGCGCCCGAGGCTGACCGCTCCACGCTCGCGCGGCGCGTGTCGCTCGATCTCACGGGCCTGCCGCCGACGCGGGCCGACGCCGAGGCCTTCCTTGCCGACACGTCACCCGACGCCTACGAGCGGCTGGTCGATCGGCTCCTCGCCTCGCCCCACTACGGCGAGCGGATGGCGATCGACTGGCTCGACGCCGCCCGCTACGCCGACACCAACGGCTACCAGGTGGACCGCGACCGCGAGAACTGGCCGTGGCGCGACTGGGTGATCCGTGCCTTCAACGACAACATGCCGTTCGACCGCTTCACGATCGAGCAGCTCGCCGGCGACCTGCTGCCGGAGCCCACTCGCGAGCAGCGGATCGCCACCGGCTTCCACCGCAACCACATGCTCAACGAGGAGGGGGGCATCATCGCGGAGGAGTTCCTCGCCGAATACACCGGGGACCGCGTGGAGACGACCGCCACCGTCTGGCTGGGCCAGACGTTCAACTGCACCCGCTGCCACAACCACAAGTTCGACCCGTTCACGCAGCGCGACTTCTACGCCCTGAAGGCCTTCTTCCACAACGTGACCGAGCGGGGCATCGGCAACTACGGGGCCCACATCCGAGTCAACGCGCCGCCGTTCCTGCGGCTGTCGACTCCCGAGCAGGAGCGCACGCTCGCCGACCTGCAGGCGGAGGTCGACGCCGCCGCCAAGGCCCTCGAGGCGCTCCGGGCGGCCCGGAAGCAGGCCGAGGCCAGTGCCACGGCCGCACCGCAGCCCGCGCCGGCCGCTGCGCCGGGAGGATCGCCGCCTGCCGACCCGCCGGCCGACCCGATCAAGCAGGCCGAGGAAAACCTGAAGGCACGGCAGAAGGCGCTCGCCGATTTCGAGATCACGATCCCGACGGCGCTCGTCATGGAGGA
>DNLZ01000211.1:2851-2984 GCA_003488325.1 Planctomycetaceae bacterium | reverse complement strand
CTGTCGACTCCCGAGCAGGAGCACGCGCTCGCCGACCTCGAGGCGGGGGTGGACGCCGCGGCCAAGGCCCTCGACGCACTGCGGACGGCACGGAAGCAGGCCGAGGCCGCGGCCAGCGTTCCGGCCAGTGCCG
>DNLZ01000211.1:0-2730 GCA_003488325.1 Planctomycetaceae bacterium | reverse complement strand
CGACGGCGCTCGTCATGGAGGAACTGCCCGCGCCGCGAAAGACGTTCATCCTCGCGCGGGGCGACTACGCAAGCCCCGGTGATGAGGTGACCGCCGCCACGCCGGCGATCCTGCCCGCGCTCTCCGCCGAGATGCCGGCCAACCGCCTCGGCCTCGCCCGCTGGCTCGTCGCGCCGGAGAACCCGCTCACGGCCCGCGTCACGGTCAACCGGTTCTGGCAGTCGTTCTTCGGCACGGGTCTCGTCTCCACGACGGAGGACTTCGGCTCGCAGGGGGCGCAGCCGAGCCACCCGGAGCTGCTCGACTGGCTCGCCGTCGAGTTCCGCGAGGGCGGCTGGGACATGAAGCGGCTCGTGCGGCTGCTCGTGACGAGCGCGACCTACCGGCAGGCCGCGGCGATCCCCGCCGGCCTGGAACAGCGCGACCCGCAGAACAGGCTGCTCGCCCGCGGCCCACGGTTCCGGCTGCAGGCCGAGTTCGTTCGCGACCAGGCGCTCGCCGCGAGCGGCCTGCTCGTGCCGCAGATCGGCGGGCCGGCGGTGAAGCCCTACCACCCGCCGGGCCTCTACGAGCAGGTGGTGAACCAGAAGGACAACCCCAAAGCCACCTACGAGCAGGGCAGCGGGGCCGATCTCCACCGCCGCAGCCTCTACACCTACTGGAAGCGTTCGGTGCCGCACCCGGCGATGCTCGCCTTCGACGCGCCGTTCCGCGAGACCTGCACCGTGAAGCGGTCGCGCACCAACACGCCGATGCAGGCGCTCGCGCTCTTGAACGATCCGACGTTCGTCGAGGCCGCGCGATTCCTCGCCGCACGGATGATCCGCGAGGGGGGCGACGACGCCGCGGGCCGGATCGCCCACGGTTTCTGGCTCGTGCTCGCCCGGCCGCCGAGCGACGCCGAGCGGGCGCTGCTCATGGCCACGCTCGAACGGTTCCGGGCCCAGTACGCGGCGGCGCCGAACGACGCGGCGGCCCTGCTGGCGGTGGGCGACACTCCACGCGACGCCGCCTTCGAGCCCGCGGCGGAAGCCCGCGACCTCGCCGCCTTCACCCTGATCGCCAGCATCCTTCTCTGCCGCGACGAAGCCGTGATGAGGAATTGACGTCCATGCTGGACCACGCACCACAGCTCGCGATCGCCCGGCGGCAGTTCCTCGGGGCCGGGTGTGCCGGCGTGGGCGCCGCCGCGCTGGCCGCGCTGATGGCGCCGCGGGCCCATGCCGCCGCCGGACTCGCGGGCTTCCCCAATTTCGCCCCGCGGGCCAGGCGCGTGATCTGGCTCACGCAGGCCGGCGCCCCGTCGCAGCTCGACCTCTTCGATCACAAGCCCCACCTCAAGGAGCAGTTCGACAAGGATCTTCCCGCCTCGATCCGTCAGGGGCAGCGGCTCACCGGGATGACCGCCGGGCAGGGCCGCTTCCCGGTCGCGCCGTCGATCTTCTCCTTCAGGCAGCACGGGGCGAGCGGCATCTGGATGAGCGAGGCCCTGCCGCACACGGCCCGGATCGCCGACGACCTCTGTGTCATCAAGACGCTGCACACCGAGGCGATCAACCACGATCCCGCCATGACGCTGCTCCAGACCGGCCACCAGATCGCGGGGCGGCCGTCGCTCGGGGCGTGGGTGTCGTACGGCCTCGGCGACGAGAACGCGAACCTGCCCACGTTCGTGGTGATGATCTCCCGCCCCAGCGGCCCCACCAACGCCCAGCCGCTCCACGAGCGGATGTGGGGCGCGGGCTTCCTGCCCACGAGGCACCAGGGCGTGCGGTTCAGTCCCGGTCGCGATCCGGTGCTCTACCTGTCGGACCCGCCGGGCGTCGGCCGCGACCGGAGACGTGAGTTTCTCGACACGCTCGGCACGCTCAACCGGATGACGCTCGATGCGCTCGGCGACCCCGAGACGGCGGCCCGGATCGACCAGTTCGAGATGGCCTTCCGGATGCAGGCGGCGGTGCCCGAACTGGCCGACCTTTCCACGGAGCCCGCCGCCACGTTCGAGCGCTACGGGCCCGAGTCGCAGAAGCCGGGCACCTACGCCGCCAACTGCATCCTCGCGCGCCGGCTCGTCGAGCGGGGCGTGCGGTTCGTGCAGCTCTACCACCGCGGCTGGGACCAGCACGGCAACTGCCCCGCCGGCGTGACGACGCAGTGCCACGACACCGACCAGCCATCGGCCGCGCTCGTGAGCGAGCTCAAGGAGCGCGGCCTGCTCGACGACACGCTCGTCGTCTGGGGAGGCGAGTTCGGCCGCACGGTCTACTCGCAGGGCACGCTCACGGCCACCAACTACGGCCGTGACCATCATCCGCGCTGCTTCACGATGTGGATGGCGGGGGCCGGCGTGAGGGCGGGCACGACCTACGGCGAGACCGACGACTACTCCTACAACATCGTGCGCGACCCGGTGCACATCCACGATCTCAACGCCACGACGCTGCACCTGCTCGGCATCGACCACACGCGGCTCACCTACCGCTTCGCGGGCCGTGACTATCGGCTCACCGACGTGCACGGCACCGTCGTCCGCGGCCTGATCGCGTAGGCACATGGCGTCGGGCGCGGGGCGGCTGCCCCTCCTCTGGTCAGCGCTTCGTCGCGGGACTCGTGAGCCCGCACAGGAAGCGGGCCAGCTGGCGCGGGGTGCGGAGCGCTCCTCGGGCCGTGAATGCCCCCTGGTAATGAAACCTGGCGGCTGCTTCGCGCCCGGCCCTCCGGACCTGACGT
>DNLZ01000213.1:6902-7853 GCA_003488325.1 Planctomycetaceae bacterium | reverse complement strand
CGGCTCGGGGGCGGCAAAAGTCTTGTCGCGTGGGCCGCCGCGGCCCAATGCTCCTCGACCGTTCGCCGACCCCCTTCGCCTACCCACCGTTGTTTGCCCCGTCGTCGCTACACCTACGCAAGACGTGCTCTAGTGACCACCGGACAATCGGCCGTCGGTCAAGATGCCCGGGGTCATGACCGTGCGCGTCGGGACGCCACGAGTCGAGGCGCCGTCAGGCGGTGATCGCGGCGATCTTCACCTTCGTCGCCAGGGCGCGGTGGCCCGTGCGACGGCGGTAGTTCTTGCGCCGCTTGAATTTTTGCACGAAGATCTTGGGACCCTGCACGAGGCTCAGAACCTCGGCCGTCACCTTGGCACCGCTCACCTTCGGGGCGCCGAGCGTCAGTTTCCCGGCACGGCTGACGGCGAGCACGTCGCTGAAGACGACTTCACTCCCGACAGGAAGGGGCGTGCCATCCGGCGCATGACGGAAGTCGATTTCGAGTTCCTGCCCCTCCATCACGCGATACTGCCGTCCGCCATCCACGACGACGGCGTACGTGTGGCCCGAACCAGCCATGGCAGCGGACGAGGTGGACGAGGCAGCGGTCGCGGGCATGGCTCAAACTCCGTCAGGGGGCACGCGCGGCTCTCCGCACGGCTCAGGGGGAGGGTACCGGACCGGAGGCACCCGGTCGAGAGGGGGCCACGCAGTCCGTGTGGGACCGCGCGTTCACGGCCCGCAAGGCACAGTGGGGTCAGGAGGACGCGAGCGCCTTCTTCGCCCGTTCGGCGAGGCCCTCGGGCGACTGCATCGCCTCCTTCGCGAACGTCGCGAACACCTCCGCCTTCGCGGCGTCGACGGCCTTCACCCGGGCGGTGAGGTCGTCGAACATCGAGGCCTCGCTGCCCATCGGCCCTCCCGCCGCATACGCCTGGAGGACCGAACGCGCCTCGCCCACCGGATCG
>DNLZ01000213.1:5223-6515 GCA_003488325.1 Planctomycetaceae bacterium | reverse complement strand
CGCAGGCTGCGGCCGCCCGAATCCCACGCCTCGAAGACGAGGTGCTCCGGTGAGACGCCGTCCTTGCCGTCCACGTGCAGCTGGATGTGGGTCTCATCCTCGAACTGGGTGATCTCCCGCCGCTTGCGGTTGTTGATCCACGTCGCCACGTCGTCGTGCACCGTGACGTTGAGGCGGGCGACGTCCTCCCGGGTCGCGGAGAGGTGGAGCGTGCGCATCACCTCGATCGCCATGCTCTCGGCGGTCTTCACCGTGCCGGTGCCGCTGCAGGTGGGGCAGTCGCGGAAGATGCTCTTGCGCAGCGACGGACGGATGCGCTGCCGTGTCATCTCGACCAGTCCGAAGGGGCTCGTGCGGAGCACCTTCGTGCGGGCCCTGTCCCGCTTCATCGCCTCGTGGAGCGCCTTCTCCACGCCGCGGCGGTACTTTTCCTTCCGCATGTCGATGAAGTCGTTGACGATCACGCCGCCGAGGTCGCGCAGCCGCAGCTGGCGGGCGATCTCCTTGGCCGCGATCAGATTCATCTGGTAGGCGTTCTCCTCCGCGCTCTTCTCGGTGCGGAAGCTCCCGGAGTTGACGTCGATCGCCACGAGCGCCTCGGTCTGGTCGATCACGATCGAGCCGCCGCCCTTGAGCGGCACCTTCCGCTGGTGAATCCGCCCGATCTCCTCCTCGAGTCCGTAGCGGTGGAAGAGCGGCTCCTTGCCGTCGTAGAACTGCAGCCGGGGCGCGTACTTGGGCATGACGAGCTCGAGGAACTCGCGGGCCCGTTCGTAGGCGGCCGGCTCGTCGATGAGGATCCGCCCCACGTCCTCCGTGAACATGTCGCGGATCGTGCGGATGATCATGTCGCTTTCCTGGTAGATGTCGATCGGCGCGGAGTACTTGCGCATCCGCCGCACGATGCTCTTCCAGAGTCGCAGGAGGTAGGCCATGTCGCGGGCCATCTCGGCCTTCGTGCGCTCGGTGCCCGCCGTGCGAACGACGAAGCCGACCCCCTTGGGCGGCTGCAGGTCGAGCATGATGTCGCGGAGGACGCGACGGTCCCGCTCGTTGTCGATCTTCTTCGAGATGCCCACGCGGCCGAGCGGCGGCATGAGCACGAGGTAGCGCCCCGGAATCGAGATGTAGGTGGAGAGGGTCGGGCCCTTCGTGCCGAAGCCCTCCTTGATCACCTGCACGAGCACCTCGTCCCCGCGCCGCAGGATGTCCTGGATCGGAGGCTTCACCCTCGGCCGGTCGCCGAGCCGCGGCTTGCGGCGCACGGCCGTGCGCTGGGCCGCATCCGCGTC
>DNLZ01000213.1:1036-4933 GCA_003488325.1 Planctomycetaceae bacterium | reverse complement strand
TGATCAGCATCTCCTGCTTCATCGCCCGTTCCTTTCTGGTGTCCTGCCCGGAGGGCGGCGCCCGCGGCGTGCCCTTGTCAGCCGCCCGCTCCGGCGAGCCGGCGACGCGCCTGGTCGCGCAGGTAGGCCTTNNAATCCGTTGCGGCCGACGCCGAAGTCGACGAAGGCGGCCTGGATCGACGGCTCGATGTTGACGATCCGTCCCTTGTAGATGTTGCCCACGTAGTTGTCCTGGCTCGTCCGCTCGACATAGAGCTCCTCGAGCAAGCCATCCTCGATGATCGCGATCCGGCATTCCTCCGGCTGCGACACGTTGATCAGCATTTCCTGCTTCATCGACTCGTTCCTTTCGCTGCTTCTGGTCGCCGGACGGCGTCGCCCGCGGATTCCCGCGTCACGCGAGCGTCTCGGCGAGCCGGCGACGCACCTGGTCGCGCAGGTAGGCCTTCACCTCCCGCACGCCGTCCATCGCCAGCACCTTGTCGGCGATCACGCGGCATTCGGCGACCGAAACGCTTCGGCACGCCTGCTTCACCTCGGGGATCGCGCTCGGCGGCACGCTGAGTTGCCGCAGCCCGAGTCCCAGAAGCAGCTGCGTGTACATCACGCTGCCGCTCATCTGACCGCACACGTTGGCCGGTACGCCGGCCTCGTTCGCCACGTCCAGCGAGCGGCGCAACAGGCGCACCACCGCGGGATCGCAGGCGTTGTACAGATCCGCCACGTCCTTGTTGCCCCGGTCGACCGCCAGCGTGTACTGGATCAGGTCGTTCGTGCCGATCGAGACGAAGTCGACCTCCTTGACGAGGGCGTCGAGCATCATCACGGCGGCTGGCGTCTCCACCATCATCCCCACGGGCATCTTCGGGTTGAACGCGATGCCGTGTTCGGCGAGATCCTCCATCACGTCGGCGAGCACGAGCCGCGCCTGTCGCAGCTCGGCGATCGTCGAGATGAGCGGAAACATCACGCGCACATCCCCCAGGGCGCTCGCCCGGAGGATCGCCCGCAGCTGGGTGCGGAAGATGGGCAGCTGCCGCAGGGAGAGCCGGATGCTGCGGAGGCCGAGGCAGGGATTGCGCTCCTCCTCGGGCGTGGAGACCGTGAGGAGCTTGTCGGCGCCCAGGTCGAGGGTGCGGATCGTGACGGGCCGGCTGCCCATCGCCCGCACCACCGCGCTGTACGCCTCGAAGTGATCCTCCTCGCTCGGCTCCTGGGGGCTCGTGAGGTAGAGGAACTCGGTGCGGTACAGCCCGATTCCGTCGCAGCCGCGCGAGAGGCACTGGTCGGCCTCGGTGGGAAACTCGATGTTGCCCGTGAGGAGGATCCGCACCCCGTCGGTCGTCTCCGCGGGCACGTCCCGGAGTCGGTCGAGTCGTGCGGCCACGGTGCGGGCGGCCTCCGCCTCCTGGCGGTAGCGCGCGATCGTCTCCTCGTCGGGCTGGAGGATGACGAGCCCCTGGTTGCCGTCGACGATCACCGGCTCGCCGCCCGAGACGTCGGCGAGGAACGGCCCCACGCCCACGACGGCGGGAATCTCGAACCCCTCCGCGACGATGGCGGTGTGGCTCCCCGGACCGCCGAGCTCGGTGGCGAAGCCCTGCACGAACCGCCGGTCGAGCGTGGCCGTTTCGCTCGGCGTCAGGTTGTGGGCGAGGACGATGACCGGCTGGGAGATCGCGGCGAGCGTCTCCCGCCGCTGGCCGAGGAGGTTGCGAAGCAGGCTCTTCTCGATGTCGTAGATGTCGTGCGCGCGGTGGGCGATGTGGTTGTCGAGGCTCTGGAAGACCTTGGCATAGCGTCGCAGCGTGCGGCTGACGGCGTACTCCGGCCACCAGTTGCGATCCCGGACGGCACTGGTGAGCTCCTGCTGGAGCTTCTCGTCATGCAGCATGGCCCGCTGCGCGTCGAAGATGGCGGCGTACTGGTCGCCGAGCTCGTCGCGGATGCGGTCGCGGTTGCGCTCGAGCTCGCGGGCCGTCTCGGCCACGGCCTGCGCGAGGCGGGCCAGTTCGGTGTCGACCGCGCTGCGCTCGACGAACCGACGCGGGATGCGGAAGCCCTCGCTGTCGAGGACCAGCGCCTCGCCGATCGTCACGCCGGCGGAGACGGCGATGCCTTGGAGCTTCAGCATGGGCGCGCCGTGCGACCGACGGCGGCAGGGCCCGCCGGGGAGATCGCATCCCGCGCCGGCCGCTTGCCGCGGCGCTGCGGGCGATCAGATCCCCGGGGCATGCGCCGGACGGTCCGTTGCGGTTCCTTTGTCGTCGTGGGGGCGGTGCACTCGGTCCGGTGGGCGTGGGCCGCACCCAGGCGGCCGCGTCGGCCCGGTCCTCGTGGTCCGCCGGTCAGTGGCCTGGCGTTTCGCCGCGCGAAACGTGTCGATGTCCTGTGCTGCCGTCGTGGTTCGACGGCTCTTCGAGTTCGTTGAATCGTTTGGCGAAGAGCGTCCCGAGCGCGTCGAGGGCGTCGCGGGCATCCGGCCCCGTCGCCTCGATCACGACGCGGGTCCCCGCCTCGGCCGCGAGCGTGAGCACGTCGAGGATGCTCTTCCCGTCGACACGGTGGGCGTCGACGACGAGCTCGATCCGCGATCTCCACTTCCGCGCCTCGCGGGCGAGGAGATCGGCGGGGCGGGCGTGGAGACCCTGGCTGTTCGACACGACGACCTCGCGCGAGAGCGTCTGCCGCTCCGCGGTGTCCCGGTCGCCCATGGTGTCGGGAGTGCTCATGGTCGTGTGCAGTTCGGTCGGTCGGTCACCATGGCCGCAGAGGCACGCGCGCCGCACGTCGGCGCGGGCTTCACGAGGCCACCCCCTGGCTGTCGGCCTCCTCGAGGAGGTGCTGGATGTCGACCGGGCCCTTGGCGGCCTTCAGGAGCCTGCAGAACGTGTCGTCGCGCAGCTGCCGCGAGATGTTCTCGAGCGCCCGCAGGTGGTCGCCGGGCCGGTCGGGTGGCGAGACGAGCAGGAAGAAGAGGTGCACCGGATCGCCATCGAGGCTCTCGAAGTCGATGCCGGGCGGACTCACCGCCACGGTGCCGACGAGCCGCGTGACGCCGGGGTGCTTCGTGTGCGGAACGGCGACGCCCCGACCGATGCCGGTGCTGCCGAGATCCTCCCGCTTCATGATGGCACGGACGATGCTCTCCTCGTCCGACCGTGTGATGCGGCCGGCGTCGACGAGCGCCCGAACCATCTCGCGGATCACACCCTCCTTGCTGTCGGCCTCGACGCGGGCGCGGATGGCGTCGGAGGCGACAAAATCGGAAAACTTCATGAGCGACGGGTCTCGGAGGATGACCGAGGGGCGGCATCGACGGCGACCCCGTCGTCCATGCGGCGTCCGGTCTGGACGTGCTTGTGGTCGCGGACCTTTTCCTTGTGCTTGCGGAGCTGCTGCTCGAGCTTCTGCACCGCGCCGTCCACGCTCCGCCACAGGAGCGGGGCGTGCTCACGGCTGACCATCGGGTGGAAGTGCTCGGCGGAGGCCACGATCTCGACCGTCGGCAGCTCGGGTTTCTCGAGATCGACGGTCACGTCGAGCGCCGTGATCCGGTCGAAGTAGCGCTTCAGCCGCGACACCTTGGCGACGATCTTCGACTGGGCAGCAGGGCTCAGATGACCATGCCGCGAGGAAACGTTGATCTGCACCGGCACCTCTCCTTCCCGCCGTCGTCGGCCCCCGGATCCATCGTTCCGCATCTCGTCAGGACGCGTCTGGTCGGGATACGAGGCACCCGGCACGACGATCGACGGTTCGCGGCACCGGGAAGCGGGAATCGGGCCGCCTTGGCGATCATATCACCCGTCGCGTCCGGGGGACAAACGACCTCGCGCAATCGTCGAGAGCGGCGCGAATCCGCCGGCACGCGGCCACCCGCACCCCTGCGCGCAC
>DNLZ01000213.1:0-707 GCA_003488325.1 Planctomycetaceae bacterium | reverse complement strand
AGCATGGCTTCACGGGGCGCCGTCGGCCGCGGCGTCGCGCGCCACACGATCGCGCCACCACCGCACGCCATCGGCGTTCAGATCATCTGCTCGGTCGGGCCGGTAGCGAAGACGATCGAAACGTTCCGGCTGCTCGATGTCCAGGAGCGTGTACCACGCGTAGCGACGCACGACGAGCCACGGGCTTTCGAGTGCCTCGACGAGTGCGGCGCTGCGCTCGGCGCCGCCGTCGGTCGCCGCATCGACGATGGCGGACAGGACCGCTCCCGCACCGGCGGGTGCCGCGGCATCGAGCGCCTCGTGCCACGCCGCCGCGCTCGGGTCGTCGGCGCGGACGAGGGGCACCGCCGTCTGTTCGAGCCTGCGCCACTCCTCCTCCCGCAGCCTGCGCTGCGGCGAATCCTCGACGAGCACGCGCGCAAGCAGCGTGTGGTCGCCCATGAGGGACAGGGTGGCGGCGGCGGCGATACGGCGCTCGGCGCGCGCTTCGAGGCCGAGTCGCTCCAGGGCCGGACGAGCCGGCTCGCCCGACGGCAAGGACTTGGCCAGCGAGGCGCGTGCCGCCTGCTCGAACGCGTCATCTGCCGCGGGCGCTGCGAGCCACGCCGGGGACCTGTCGCGGCGGGCGACCTTCACGGAGGCGGGATCGAGCGCGTTCCATGTGAGCGTCGACGCGGCAGGCACTGCGGTGGCACCAACGCCATCCG
>DNLZ01000444.1:5373-6065 GCA_003488325.1 Planctomycetaceae bacterium | reverse complement strand
TCGGCCTCCAACTCAATCGCGTCGACCTGTCACTGCCGGTCTTCGCGGGGACGAGGCTCCGGATCACCGCGACCCCATCCGGTGGCGACGGCCTCGTGCATGTCGGCGAGGTCTTCGCGCCGCACGATCTTCGTGCCGTCGTCGTCGGCGGCGACCTCGCAAAAATCACGGTGGGCGACGCGGACCCCACGACGCGTGGGATCAATCGCCTCGCCGCCAACTCGATCGGCCTGTTTGGATCGGCCACGGGGGCGCCCGATACGGTGTCCGCCATCACGGGCGGCCTCGGCTCGCTCGAGGTCGGCGGCAACATCACGGGGGCGACGATCGGCGTGTCGGGCCCGATCGACAAGGCGACCATCGGAGGATCCGTCATCGGGGTCAACACCTTCGACGGCATCGCGGCCACGTCGATCGGCACCCTGAGCATCGGTGGAACGGTGGAGGGTGGTAGCACGTTCGGCAGCGGCCAGATCACCACCACCGTCGGCGCGATCCGTCAACTGCGGGTCGGCGGCATCGTGGGGGGAGCCGCGGATCTCAGTGGCAGGATCAGCAGTGCCTCCAGGATCGAATCTGCCCGGGTGATTGGATCGATCCTCGGTGGCGGCGGCATCTCGAGCGGCTCGCTCGACGCCGGAACAATCCAAAACCTTCTCATCCGGGGCGGCATTGTCGGTGGCTCGAACGAC
>DNLZ01000444.1:0-4979 GCA_003488325.1 Planctomycetaceae bacterium | reverse complement strand
ACGCAGCGGAAGGATCGATGCCCCCGCAGGCATCGGCAGCCTGGTCATCGGCGGGGCAATCCAGGGTGGAGCCAACTCCCTGAGCGGGTCCGTCGCCGCCGGAGGCGGGCGGATCGGGCGGCTCGATGTCGGTTCGATCTTTGCCGACACGGGTCTTTACAGCGGGTCGGTCACGGCGGCGGACCTCGGGAGCGTCGTCGTCCGCGGCGATGTGGCCGGTTTGGGCTCGAACCTGGCGGTCATTTCGGCGGTCGGCACGACCGGTCAGGCGATCCGGTCGCTCTCCGTCCGCGGCAGCCTTTCCCAGGCGCTCGTGCTTGCCGGATACGACGTCGGGTCGCCCGTGCAGGGAGTCGCCCGGATCGGGCGCGTCGAGATTCGCGGTAGCCTGATTGCGTCGAGCATCGCAGCGGGCGTCGCGAACACCACCCCGGGGCAGTTTGGAAACGTGGGTGACTTTGCGATCGGGGGCGTGCCCGGGTCGAGGATCGGCTCGCTGACGGTGCGCGGTATCGCCGTCGGCAACGGCGTGCCGACCGATTCGTTTGGAGTCGTCGCCGCGTCGTTCGGCCGCGTGCGGATCGGCGGCACGACGCTGGCCACCCCACCGGGGTCGATCACCTCGCCAAGCGGCTCGAATCTCTTCATCCACCGGCTGTGAGCACGGGCGGAACGCGGCACAGGATCCCCACGGGAAAACTGTTGACAGTTTTTCGGTGTCGGCCTACCATCATCGGGCTGGGGCCGTGTTCGCGGACAGACCCGCCCCGCGTGGCCCGTGCCGCGACGCCATGTGGAGTCTCGCCGGATGCCCTCTTCCCATCCTGTCGCACGGTCTCGGCCGGGTCGATCGACGCTCGTCGCCGAGGTGGCGGATCGGTTGCGGCGCGAGATCGTGACCGGCACGCGGCCTGCCGGCTCCAAGCTGAGCGAGCCGTCGCTCGCGGTCGAGCAGGGCGTCAGCCGTGGACCGGTGCGGGAGGCCCTGCGGCAGTTGGAACGTGAGGGGCTCGTCGTTTTCGACGCCGTCGGTCGCTCGCGGGTCGTCACGATGAACGCGGCCGATTTCGCGGACATCTCGATCGTGCGCGTCGCCCTCGAGTCCGCCGCGGCCGCGCACGTCGCGGCCTGCTTCGATGACCGCCTCCGAAGAACGCTCGAGCGGAACATCGCCAGGATGGAAGCCGCGAGGACGCTCTCGGATGTCAGCCGGCTGGACCTGGCGTTCCACGACGCGGTCATGGAGGCCTCCGGACGGCGGCGGCTCATCACGACGTGGCGTTCGATCCACTCGCAGCTGGAGCTGTGGCTCGGTTCGCTGCATCGCGCGCGAGAGGCGATCACCTCCGACACGCTCGCCGAGACCGTGCGCTCGCANNATCGTGACCGGCACGCGGCCTGACAGACTGTGACGCATTGTCCGTAGACGTTCTGTCCGCGGCTCCGTTCAATCCAGCGCATGCCGCAGTCTCTGCATCCGCTGGGTTCAGCAATCAAAAAACAGCGAGAGAAACTCGGGCTTTCGCAAGAAAAGCTCGCTGAACGATGCGGGTTTGACCGCACCTACATCAGCATGCTTGAGCGTGGTCGCCGGAACCCCTCGCTTCTCAACCTGCTGAAGCTCGCGGAAGGCCTGGAGACTTCGGTGTCTGTTCTCACCGAGGTCTACAATGGCACAAGAACCAATCAATCCCGCGCACGCTCTGCGAATACAAGCAGGAATTCTCGGGCGTAAGACTGGCCACAGCTTTGAAGATCGTCTTGCGGACGAAATAAATTCTCTCGCCTACCCCCTTCGCTCGCCGGGAAAAAAGCCGCTCTTTGTAGCGACCGGTAATCCCGCTCGACTACTCGTTGCCTACGTTGCCGCTCATGAAGGTATACGAGTGGTCAGGAAGGCGACTGCTATTTCCACCGGAGCTCTAGCCACATCCGAAGNNGCCGAGCATGCGGGAGGGCTCGTGCGCTGGGCGCCCCTGCATGGCGTCATGCCGGACGGGACGAGCGGCTCATCGGTCTTCGGGACACGATCGTGAAGGGGGTGGTCACGTGAACCGCCGGCCCGGCATGCAGCGAACGCCCCGCCCGACGAGCATCCCCGCGAGGGCCCGCGTGGGGGGCGTCGTCGCCGTCCTCGCGTGTCTGCAGGCGCTCATGGGAGCGTCACGGGCGGCGGAAAGCGGTGCCGATACGTTCACGGACGCGATCCTTCCCCTCCTGCGCGACCACTGCCTTGCGTGCCACTCGGCCGAGAAGCAGGCCGGGGAACTCGATCTCGAGCGATTCACGGACATCGGGGCCGTCCGGAAGGATGCCGCGACGTGGCAGCACGTTCTCGACCAGGTGACGTCGGGCGAGATGCCGCCAAAGGAGGCGCGGCCTCTCGCGCCGGAGCACGCGACCGCCCTCGCCACGTGGATTCGCGGGATGCTCGACGAGGTCGCGCTTGAGGGCGCCGGCGACCCGGGGCCCGTGGTCCTGCGTCGACTGTCGAACCGCGAGTACACCGCGACGATCCAGGATCTCACCGGCGTGGACACCCTCGACGTGGCCGGCGAGTTTCCCGCCGACGGGGCGGCCGGCGAGGGCTTCACGAACACGGGCGCCGCCCTCGTGATGTCGCCCGCCCTGCTGCAGAAATACCTCGATGCCGCGAAGGAGGTCGCGCGGCACTGCGTCCTCCTGCCGCAGGGCGTGCGGTTTTCGGCGAGCGACTCGCCGCAGGATTGGACCGACGAGGCCCTGGCACGCATCCGAGCCTTCTACGCGCGCTACACGGTCGCCACCGAGGTCGTCAACGAGGTCGGGGGCACCGGAAAGGTCAAGAACGAGGGAGGCGCGATCCCGCTCGATCGCTACCTCGACGCGCTGCAGGGGCGCGGTGACCCGGCCGGCCTGAGCCCGAAGTATCTCGCCATCCTGCGGGAGGCGCTGACGTCGGGCCCTCCGTCGCCGCTCCTCGACCCGCTGCGCGCGACGTTCGCTGCGGGCAGGCTCACGTCAGCCGACATCGAACCGTGGCAGAAGGCACTGTGGCGATTCACGACGATCGGCCACATCGGCAAGGCGAACGGACCGAAGGCCTGGCAGGAGCCGGTGACGCCGCTGGTCGCGCGGCAGGAGATCCGCGTCACGCTCGACGGCGACCGCGATCAGTCGCTGTTTCTCGTCGCGACGAACGCGGGTGACGGCGACGCGGGCGACCTCGTGCGTTGGGAAAACGCGAGGCTCGTCGCCAAGGGTCGGCCCGACATCCCGCTCACGTGCCTGCCGGAACTCGTGCACCACCTCGAGGCATCCCGGACACGCGTCATTTCCGAGACGGAGCGGTGCCTCGCGGCGATCGCGGCCGGCACGGCCGACGCCGATGACGCCATCCTCGGTGCGTGGAGGGAGTATCTGGGGATCGGCGCCACCTCGCTCGCGCCCCTGCTGACGGGCCGACTCGAGCGCACCCCCGACTACGACTTCGTCCGCGGCTGGAAGGGGGACAACGCCCTGAGCGTCCTCGCGAATGCATCCGACGCGACCGTGCGCATTCCGGGCATCTTGCGGGCCCACTCCGTGGCCGCCCATCCGTCGCCCGATCGTGCCGCGGTGATCGCATGGCAGAGCCCGGTGAGCGGAAGGATCGTCATCCGCGGCGCCGTGACCGACGGCCATCCCGAATGCGGCAACGGCATCGAGTGGTCGCTCGAGGTGCGTCGCGGCACGACGATGGAGCGACTGGCGACGGGCGTGTCGAAGGGCGGTGAGAGCGTCCCGTTGGGGCCCATCGAGGACGTGGCGGTGGAGCCCGGGCAGGCCGTCGCCGTCGTCATCGGCCCGCGCGACGGCAACCACTCGTGCGACCACACCGCGGTCGATCTCACGCTCTCCGACGGCACGACGACGTGGGACCTTGCCGCCGACGTGTCGCCCGACATCCTCGCGGGGAATCCGCACGGGCCGTGGCACTTCCTCAGCCAGCCTGCGCAGGGTGCCGCGGCGCTGGATCTGCCCGCTCCGATCGCCGCGTGGCTCGCCGACCGCACGCCGGACCGCGCCGTCGAGGTTCGCCGACACCTCGAGACGTCACTACCGCCGACCCACCCGCTCCTCGCGTGGGCGTTCGGCTCGTTTCGCCCGTCCGCCAGAGCTGAGGCGCTCGAGGCCCAGGCACCGAGCGTGCTCGAGGTCGAGATACCCGCAGCACTCGCCGCCGGGTCGGAGTTCGTGGTCACCGCCACGCTCGCCCCCTCGAGCGACGGCAGCGTCCAGGCGCGGGTGCTCCGTGAGCGGCCCACGGAGGTGGCGGATCTCGTCGCGGGGAGGGCCGACTCCACACAGAAGAAGCGGCTCTGGAGTGACCACGACCTCGTGACCAGCCACGAGGCGCCGATCATCGTGGGCGAGGGCACCGAGGCCCGCGCGCGGCTGCTGCGAGCCTGCGACGAGTTTCGCGCGGTCTTTCCCCGGGTTCTGTGCTACTCGCGCATCGTGCCGGTGGACGAGGTCGTCACGCTCACGCTCTACCATCGTGAGGACGATCACCTGAAGCGGCTCATGCTCGACGACGCGGAGGCCCGCGAGCTCGATCGGCTCTGGGAGGATCTGCTCCATGTCAGCGACGCCCCCCTCAAGCAGGTCGACGCCTACGAGCAGCTGTGGCAGTTCGCGACCCAGGACGCCGACCCCAAGGCCTTCGAGCCGCTGCGCACCCCGATCATGGAGGCGGCGGCCGCATTTCGGGAGCGGAAGGCGGCGGCGGACGTTCCCCAGCGCCGGGCCGTGATCGACCTGGCGGGCCGCGCCTGGCGGCGTCCCCTGACCGCCGCCGAGCGAGCGACCCTCGGCGCGTTGCCGCCCCGCACGATGCTCGTCCGCGTGCTCACCTCCCCGCATTTTCTCTACCGAGCCGAAGCCGTTCCCGACACGACCGGCCCCGTGACCGACCACGAACTGGCGACGCGGCTGAGTTATTTCCTCTGGTCGTCGCT
>DNLZ01000293.1 GCA_003488325.1 Planctomycetaceae bacterium | reverse complement strand
CGATTGAACAGGAAATCACTCGAGGTGAGCAGGCCGGCGAAGATGTCCTCGTAGATCGCCGGGGCGTCGTTCTTCGCCACCATCTCCACCATGGCCGCCATCTCCGCCGATGTCGGCCGCCGCGAGAGCACGCGGATGAAGATCGCCTCGATGATGGCCTCGGGCGTCGAGTTGTCGTCGACGATCTTCTTGAGCACCCCGCCGGTCGCGGCGGCGTGCACCCGCGGCGCCACCGTGTCTCCCACGAACAGGTGCATCACCTGCGAGAGCGACGGATTGGTCTTCGTATCGCAGGCACAGACCGACCTGCGGCCCGACTGGCCGAACGTGTCGAGCACGTAGTCGCCGGTCAGCTGGTAGTACTGGTTGCGGACGATGTAGTTGATGGCCTTCGTGCCCGCGGGGGCCATCGGAAGCGACTTCGGCACGCCGGTGATCGCCACGATCGAGTCGAGCAGCACGTCGGCCCGCAGCCGGCGCACCATCGCGTGCGAGTACTGCCGCGCGTCGGCGGCGCCGGACGGAGTCGGCTCGACCGAGAGCTGGTAGACCCGCGAGTTGCAGATGTCGCGGATCATGGGCCGGAGCCTCCGGCCGTGCTCCGCGAACTTCGCCGCGAGCGCGTCGAGCAGCGGGCCGTTGGCGGGCGGATTCGTGGCCCGGAAGTCGTCGACCGGCTCGACGATCCCCACACCGAGCAGGTGCGCCCAAAGCCGGTTGGCGATGTTGCGATTGAAGAGATCGTTGCCCGGATCCCTGATCCAGGCCGCGAGCGCCCGCCGCGGATCCCCCTCGCCCCCCACCGGCTCGACCGCGCCGAGCAGTTTCGCCGGCACCGGACGGCCGTCGACGGCGTGCTTCGCCGGCGGCGCCAGCGGGTCGAAGATCACCCGCCGGTCACGGCCGTCGCTGCCGGGCTTCCGCTTCACGCAGCTGAAGAAGCTCACCAGGCCGTAGTAGTCGTCCATCGTCCAGCGGTCGAACGGATGGTTGTGGCATTCCGCGCACTGCATCCGCACGCCGAGGAAGAGCTGGGAGAAGTCCGACGCGAACACCTTGGGATTGAGCGCGTAGTCGTGGATCAGCATCGTGTAGAGGCCGGTCTGGCCGTCGGTGTTCGTGCTGCCGACGGCGGTGGCCATGTCGGCCACGACCTCGTCGAACGGTCGGTCGGCCGCGATCTGGTCGCGCAGCCAGCCCATGAACGCGTTGGCCGGCTTGTGGGCGTCACCCCGCCCCGTGTAGTCGTTGCTCCCCACGCGGCAGAGCTCGCCCCACAGCGCCGACATGTAGTCGGTGAAGTCCTCGCTCGCGAGCAGGGCGTCGATCTTTTTCGCCCGCTTGTCGGCCGCCGTGTCGGCCATGAACGCCGCATACTCCTCGACGGACGGCGGCCGGGCGGCGAGGTCGAGCGTCACGCGGCGGAGAAAGGTCTCGTCGTCACACAGGGGCGACGGGGCGATCCGCAGCTTCTCGAGCCTCGCGAAGACCAGCGGGTCGATGTAGTTGTTGACCGGCGGGTCGGGCCAGGTGAAGCCCTCGGCGGAGGGCAGCACGATCACCTCGCCACCGACGGTGAACCGGTTGAACCGCGCGAAGACGGTGGTGTCGCCCGGGCCCTTGGCCGTGACGCGGCCGCTCGAGTCGATGTCGGCGACGCTCGGGTTGTTGGTGCCGAAGAGGGCGAGCTCCGTGACGTCGCGGGTGGTGCCGTCGGCATAGGTGGCGGTGACCCGCTGGCTCGCCGCCGCGCCCGCTTCGTCGAACACGAGCGAAGGCGCCGACACCGCGATGCCGACGACGTCGGGCACACTGCCGACGTCGTCCGGGGCGCCCGCCCCGATCCAGGCCAGGAGCGTCCTGGCGAGGTCGCTGTCGCGCTCGAAACGCTTTCCCCCGGTGTGCGGCACGGAGCCGGTGGCCTTGAGGAAGAGCAGGCTCTGCTCCGGGACGGCGGTGTTCACCCGCCGCCCGGGCATCTCCTCGACCGTGCGCCGGTAGTCGCCCGCGGCATCGAAGCCGAAGAGCGAGAGCATGAATCCGTCCTTGCCGCGGGCCGAGCCATGGCAGGTGCCGGCGTTGCAGCCGGCCCGGAAGAAGACGGGCATCACGTCGCGACGGAAGCCCGGCACGCCCTGTGCCTCGGCGGCGGTGTCCGCCACGGCGACGGAGGTGGTCGCGAGGACGGCCGTCAGCAGGGTCGCAATCGATCGGGTGGTCATGGCTTCACCTGGTTCGTTGCCGCACGCGTCTCATTTCTCCAGCCGCGGATCGATCCGCAGCTTGCCCGAGCCGGTCCGCAGGCTGATCTCCTCGCCGTTGACGCTGAATCGCACGTCGCACTTGAGCTCGTTCACCAGCCCGAGCAGGGCCTCGTCACGAGCCTCGAGTTCCACGGCCACTTCCTCGGAGGTCGTGTCGATCGTGGGCTCGGGACCGACGGCGGTGAGGCCGACCGGCAGGCCGAGCATGCGGACGTGGGCCTGCCCCTCGAAGGGCCGCACCTGCTTCACCGCCCAGCGATACTTCACCCGCTCTCCACGGCGCACGCTCTGCGGCTCCGTCGAGAGTGCCACGAACGGCTCCGCGACCTCGATCGAGACCACTGCCGACGCGACCCGCACCCGCTCGTCACCCCGCGCGGTGTCACCGCCGGCCTTGCCGCGGGCCTGGGTCGTGGTGACCATCACGTACAGGGGGGCCGGACCGAGCTTCGCCGCTGCCTCGGCCGAGAGCGTGAGCTTCGCCTCGGACTCGCCCGAGGGAATGAGTTCGGCGGGTGATACGCCGACGCCCGGCGGCGAGATCTCACACTGCATCTCGAGCGGCTCGTCGAAACCGGGCTGCCGCACGATCCGCACGGGGATGGTGAGTTCGGATCCCCGCATGAGCGGCTGCTTCGGGGCGGCCAGCTCGACGGTGAAGCCCGCCGGCTCCGTCACCGCCGCCGCGAACCGGTCGACGCGGATGCTGCGCCACGGGTAGTGCGAGTAGCGCACCCGCAGGAGATTCTGCTGGTTCACCGTCTCGAATGGCTCGCCCCCGTCCGCCGGCCGACCGCTGACGCGGATGAACGATGCGGCGAGCGGGGCATCGGCGGCGATCTCGAACGCGAGCGGCCAGACCGCCTGCATCGCCGGCACCCGGGGCGAGACGAGCCTCACGCCGGCGGGCAGGCCGTCGACGACGAGATCGAACGGTCCCTTGATCGTGCTTCCCTGCGCGGCGTACATCATGAGTCGCACGTTCCAGCGGCCTCCCTGCGGCATCGAGAGCGACGTCGTCCGCGGCCGCTCCGGCTGGTAGGGCGTCGGCTGCAGCCCGACGTGGAGCGTGTTCATCGGCGGCGCGATCTCGACGCGGTAGACGGAGGTGGGACCGCCGGCACCGCGCGAGTCGGCAATCTCGAGCACGTAGTCGCCGTCCTGCTTCGGCGCCCAGATCACCGACGGGTCGAAGAGCTCGGGAAAGTCCCCCTGGGCTCCGAAGATGTCGCGATCAGCGAGCGAGGCGTCGTCCACCGTGACCTCGGCCTCTCCCGGCGCCCCGGCCGCGTCCACGGGCCGCAGCCTGATCACCGGATCGACGGGCAGACCGAGGCCGCTCGCCCAGACGCGGACCTGGAGCGAGTCGCCCTTCTTGACCGTGAGGCGGAAGCGGTCGGTCTCGTCGGGCTTCGCGAGGATGCCGTTGATCGCGACGGGTGTCGTCGGCACCCGCGTCTCGGCCGCACCCTGATCCTCGAGCAGGTTGGGATACGGGCTCGAGCGCAGGAAGAGCGGCAGCGGTGCCTCCCCTCCATGCGGAAACGTGCCAGCCGCCTGCGGCACGGCCACGGTCTGTGATACCGGGCCGAGCGGGTCGCCGAGCAGTTCGACGGCGAGCGGCGCACCGGCCGGCCCGCCGGCCGGGTAGGCGGCCAGCGGCCGGAAGAAGCTGCCGATGTGGATCGCATATTCCCGCGTGTGCGGCACGAACATCGACCGCTTCAGGACGACCGTGTAGTCGCCGTCGGCGGGCAGTTGGAGCGAGACGAGCGGATCCTGCCGGTTGAGCGCCGAGTCGTCGTTCATCGCGATCCGCTTGCCGGACGGATCGAGGATCGTGACGACCGAGTCGTAGCCCTCGGGCACGGGATTCCAGACGAGGTCGTCGCCCATCTTCACCATGTCGACCTCGACGGAGAGCCGTCCCCCCGCCTTGCCCGCCACGCGAAAGCAGTCGACGTCACCGCCGGCGCCGTTGTGCAGGCTGCCGTACACGGTGGTGTTGGGCTCCACCCGGAGCGCCGTGTCCGGCGTGTCGTTCGTGTCGGGCTTCGCCTCCGCCTCGTCGATCACCGGGAACGGACTGACATAGACCGTGCCCATCGACGACAGCCCTGCCGCGGTGAGAACGCGGAAGGGATGCTCCCCGGGACGGCAGTCGGGCGCGACCTCGAGCGTGCAGACGAGCCGCTCCTTCGCGGCATCGAACGCCGTGCCGACGCAGCGGATCCCGACCGCGCCTCGGGCGTCGGCGTCGGCGGCCGTCCACGGAGCGAACGTGGCCCGCGGATAGAAGAGCACGTCGGTCGCCTCGTGCCGCCAGCCGGTGATCACGAGCTCGGACGTCCCGCCACGGCCCACGAGCCGCGGCGTGACGCCGTTGATCCAGGTGTCGGCCGCCGCCACGGAGGCGAGAAGACAGACGAGGACGGGGGCCGTGACGGGGGCCCGGCTGGAGGCGCGCATGCGAGGATGCTCCGGAAGGAGGAAACGGCGCCGCGGCGATCAGCCGATCAGCGCGTGCATGATCTCGGCGTCCTTCACGATCTCGATCGGCCGCGTGCCGAACGCGACGAGCTCGCGGTTGGGGTCGATCCCCATCTGGTGATAGATCGTGCCGATCAGGCTCTCGAGCGTCACCGCGTCGCGCGAGGGCTCGCCGCCGGTCGAGTCGCTCGTGCCGTGGACGAGGCCCCGCTTGAACCCGCCGCCGGCGAGCATCATCGAGTAGACGCGGGCCCAGTGGTCGCGGCCGCTCTCCTTGTTGATCTTCGGCGTGCGGCCGAACTCGGTCGTCACCCAGACGAGCGTGGAGTCGAGCAGGCCGCGCTGCTCGAGGTCGATGACGAGCCCCTTCAGCGCGTGGTCGAAAGGCCGCATCTGGTCGTCGCACGCGTTCTTCAGGCCGGCATGGCAGTCCCACCCGCCGTACTCGAGCGTCACGAACCGCACGCCCGCCTCGACGAGCCGGCGGGCGATGATCAGCCGCTCGGAGAGCCCCTTGGGATGGAGCCGGCCGTCGGGGCCCTTGATGAGGCCCGTCACCTCGCTGCCGTAGAGATTGAACGTCTCGTCCGTCTCGCCCTCGAACGAGAAGGCCCGCTGGGCGGTCGACGAGGTGAGCAGCGAGTAGGCCCGGGCGTGGAAGTCGTCCATGGTGTCGAGCAGCACCGGGTTGGCCTCGAGCTCACGGATCCGCTTCTCGACGACGTCGCGCACGCCCCTCCGCCGATCGAGCTGGGCGAGCGTCATGCCGGCCGGCAGCGAGAAGTCGCGGACCTTGAAGTTCTTCTTCTGGGTGGCGGGGTCGCCGCCGGTCTCGAAGGGGCCGTAGGTGCTCGGCAGGAATCCGGTGCCGCCGCCGGTGATGTTCTTGCCCGGGATGGCGATGTAGGGGGGGAGCTCGCCGCGGGGCCCGAGCTCGTGCGAGACGATCGAGCCCATCTGGGGATAGTCGATCACCGCGGTGGGCGTGTAGCCCGTGTGCAGGTGGTAGGTGGCCAGTCCGTGGTCCGGAATCTTGCCCACGACGGTCCGCACCACCGTGAACGTGTCGTTGATGGCGGCGAGCTCGGGAAGGTTGTCGCTGAACGTGTCGCCCGTCTTGGTCTTCACGACACCGAACATGCCGCGGTACTCGATCGGAGCCTCGGGCTTCGGATCGAACGACTCGTGCTGGGGGAAGCCACCTGGCAGATTGATCTGGATCACGCTCTTGATGTGCTGCGGGAGGTCCCGCCGCCCGGCGGCGCCGCCGGCGATCGAGGCCTCGCCCCGTGCGGCCTCGGCACCGAGCAGGTCGGCGAGCGACACCCCGAGACCGCCGAGGCTGCCCGCCCGGAGGATCGCCCTGCGGGGCATCCGGCGGAATCCGGCGCAGCCGTGCGCGTGCGGGGCGGAAGATGATCGCGGACTGGAAGACAGCGTCATGGTCGCGAACTCCCGGATGAACGTTCCGACGTGCCGCATGTCGTGCGGCATGGGAAACATGGGGAAGGGGTGCGAGCGGTATTCCCGGCGTCAGGGTGCTCCTCGAGAACCCGCGACACCGCGTTGGCGGGGTCTTCCCCGCTC
>DNLZ01000012.1:3658-7580 GCA_003488325.1 Planctomycetaceae bacterium | reverse complement strand
GGAAAGGAAGAATAGAGTTGTTTCATTAAGAAAAAGAACATCATTGCAAACACTTACACTAAAAACATAACAAAGCAGCTGAAAGAAAAAACAGAGAGAACGAGTACCATTTTTAAACGAAAAAGCGTTTTGGTTCGACCAATTTAGAGGATTGCACGATGGCTTTCAAACTCCCACCCTGGGCAACCACGCCGACCGGCGCCTCGCGCTTGATAGACGCAACAGGCACCTGTATTCAGACGGACCTCAAAGTGAGCAAACAAGCAAGGGACGACGACTTTTTCGCGAGCAGGGAGGTCTTCGCCTCTCTCGATTTCAATGCCCGATCTCAACGACCTCCCTCGACCTCTCTTCCTTCTTTTTTCCTCAACTCCCCGAACCCCTTTAAAACACACAAAAACAGTCTGCTTACGTCTTCGGCACCGACCCCGCGGACTGCGACGTGTGCCTGCCCCTGCCCCCTGCGGGAGGAGGCCCCTTCCACGCCGCGGCCATGAGCGTGAGGCATGCGACCGCCTCGCCTTCGAGCAGCGCCGCGTAATGCCGCGTGGTGTCGGCGTCGTCGCCTTCGAACCGTGCCGACTCGAACGGGCGGCCTGCCCGCAGCACGCGATGGCGCAGGTCGAGGATGGCGGCCACGGCGACGGTGGCGAAGACGACGGGTGCATCGGCCACCTTCCTACCTCCCGCCACCGCAGGCCACGCCGTGGGACGCGCATGATCCATGCCACCGAGCGGTCCGCCGCCGGGGCCGCCGTTCAGCGAGACGGGTCGGCCTTCGTGATGCGCTCGTAGGCGAAGCCGGGCCGATCGGTGCGGTATCGCACCAGCCGGCCATGCTCCACCTCCGTCACGTAGACCGTGCGACCGTCGGGGCCGCCGAAGCAGATGTTGCTCGGCCGTGCACCGAGCACGTCGATCTCGCGCACGATCTCCCCCACGGGCGTGAGGACGACGACGGTGCCCTTGCCGTAGCGCGTGATGTGGAGGTTGCCGTCCACGTCGACCCGCATGCCGTCGAAGCCATGGTCGGGAAACCGCTTCAGGAGCCGCTTCTCCCCGAGCGTGCGGTCCGCGCGCACCGGAAACGCCCAGACGTTCCGCTGCACGCTCTCGTTGACGTAGAGGGTCGCGCCGTCCGGACTCAGGTCGATCCCGTTGGTCGTGCCGAGCCCCTCCGCGAGGAGCACGACGGTGCCGTCGGTGTCGATGCGCCAGAGCTGCCCCGTCCCGGCCTGCCAGTTCGGGTCGCTGGCGTAGAGCGTGCCGTCGGGCGCGATCGCGAGGTCGTTGGGCTGGTTCATTCGCGGCTCGTGCGCGAAGACGACCGCGTCACGGCCGCCCGGCGCCACCTTCAGCACGTTGTGGTTGACATAGTCGGCGATGAACATCGTGCCGTCGGCGGCGAAGCGGATGCCGTTGCCGATGCTCGTACCCGGCAGCGCGAGATGGACCTCGGCCGACCCGTCGGGAGCCACCCGACCGATCGTTCCCTGCCGCTCGTAGTTCACCGCGAAGACGGCGCCGCTGCGGTCGCAGGCCGGACCCTCGATCCCCGGCGTGAAGGCGTGTCGCGGCGTGAACGGCTCGGCGACGAAGAGCGTCTCCGCGGCGGCCGTGGGCGCGAGCCGCACGACCGCCGTCAGCAGGGCCGTCGCGAGGCCGACCACGTGGGACACCCGAAACGAACCATGGTGATCTCGCGTCATGGTCCCCTTCCCTCCCGATCCACGTGATGAGCGTGCCCCGCCGCAGGCGATCCTACGGCTTCTTCGGTTCCTCGGCCGGGGCGGGCTGCACGGTGAGCCAGAGCACCGGCAGCCGTTCCTTTCCCGCCAGCACGTCGGCCACGGTCGCGGCAGCCACACCCTCCGCGGCGGGCGTGCGGGCGGCGATCGTCAGCGGACCGGCGCAGGGGCCCGTCGACTCGATCGTCAGGGTGACCTTCTTCGCCGTGTCACCTTCGGCCGCGGAGGTGACCGCGGCCGCCGAGACACCGGCCGGCGGATCGACGAGCACGAACTCCACCGGCTGCTTCCAGCCACGGAGGCGCTCCACGGCGATCGCGAGCTCCACCTTCCCGCCGACCACTCCCGAGACCGCGTCGGCCTCCGTCGTCGCCCGCACCTCGGGCTTCTCGGGCACGACCGACACGCGGAAGAAATGCCCCGGACCATAGGCTCCACGCCGGTCTCGCAGCGCGATCGTGAAGTCCCCGTCGGCGGGCGGCTTCCAGGAGAACGCGGCGTCGCGCTCCCCCTTCGCGAGCACGACCGCGCCGGACGGGTCACGGATCTCGAGCGTGGGATCCGCCTCGGAACCGTGACCGATCGCCTCCACCGCGATGGCGAGGGACGCGTCCTTCGTCGCCGTGATCCGCAGGATGGCCTCGCGTGACGGTGCTTCGAACCAGCCTCCGGCGACGATCGGCGGCATGACCGCGGGAGGCGGCTCCGATCCGCCCGCTGCGACGAAGGCGGTCACCGGCATGGCCACCACCGGCAGTTCGACCGCGCCGGAAACGCCGTCGAACGGGATCCACATCCGCCTCGCATCCGGGAGCGCCGTGACGTCCCGGGCGGGCGGTGCGGCCGGAAGGTTCCAGCCGATCGCCGTGACCTTCGTCGCGCCGGCCGAGCCGACGGCCGGCGGCAGGGCGGCGGCGACCACGGGGCCGGTCGTCAGCGCGAGCCGATAGACGTAGTCGCTCGCGCCTGCGAGACCGATCGTCTGGTTCGGCTCCGCCGGAAACCCGTAGACCCGCACGACGACGGTGCCGGCACGACGGGCGGTAAAGACGATCCGCGGATCGAGGCCCCGGGTATCGAGCGTGCGTGCGAGGTATCCACCCGTCTCGGAGACGAGTTCGAGCACGGCATCGACCGGTGAACCGAGTCCGCCGTGCGCATCGAGCGACGCGACGAGCGTCTGCCCCGCGTCGAGCACGACGGCGAAGCAGTCGACGTCGCCAGCCTTGTCGAGCACGCCGTTGACGGTCACCGGGAGCGACGAGATACGCTGCGCCTCGGACGGGCGATTGTTGGGTTCGGTCTCGACGGCCTCTGCCGTGGTGCCCACGACGAATCTGCGAAGCGCCGCGGTTCCCACCGCGTCGAACAGCCGCACACGATGCACGCCGAGGCTGTCGGCCGGCGCGATCGTCACCTCGAAGGCGCCCTTCTCCTCGAGCGGCTTCCAGGTCGTCCCGGGCCGGTCCGTCCAGACCTGCACGGGCCAGCGCGGAAACGTCCCCTCGGCCTTGACCGTCACGGTGGACCCTGCGGCCCCACCCGCCGGAAAGAGCCGTGTGGCGACGGGAGGCGCGTCCGCCGCGACGACCGTGCCCGCGATCGCCGCGGCCGCCAGGGCGCATCCGGCCGCGATCCCGCGGCGTCGCGTGCGGCGCCACGATCCCTCCGGTACGCCGGCGCTCATCCCATCAGCTCGCGGATCGGTGTCGGATCGCTCACGAGGAACGCCGGCCGACCCGCGGGTGTGATGAAGTGCTTGCCCGGGTCGATGCCGAGCTTCGTGTAGACGGTGGACACGAAGTTCTCCGGGGAGAGCGGGCGGTCGACCGGGGCGTGGCCGAGCCGGTCGGTCGCACCGATCACCTGACCGCCCGGCGTGCCGGCACCGGCGAACAGGATCGACATCGCGCTCGACCAGTGATCGCGGCCTGGGGACGACCGGCCGGACACGGTCGAGATCTTCGGTGTGCGGCCGAACTCACCAAGGGCGATCACCATCGTGTTTTCCAGCAGGCCGCGGTCATCGAGATCGGCGATGAGTGCCGCGACCGCCTGATCCCAGGACGGCAGCCGCTTCTTGAGGTTCGCCCACAGCTCGGAGTGGTCGTCCCAGCCGCCCTGGTTGATCGTCACGAACGGCACGCCCGCCTCGACGAGCCGCCGCGCGAGCA
>DNLZ01000012.1:0-3365 GCA_003488325.1 Planctomycetaceae bacterium | reverse complement strand
CTCGACGAGCCGCCGCGCGAGCAGGAGTCGCTGCCCGAACCCGTCGCGTCCGTACGCGTCGCGCACCGCGTCGGGTTCCTTCTCGATCTGGAAGGCCTGCTGGGCCTCGGGCGTCATCACGAGCCGATAGCCCTGCTCGTAATAGCCGTCGAGCGCCTTGACGGGATCCGCCGCGGCCGGGTCGTCGATCCGCGGAAGCGTGTCGACGAGCGACCGCAGGTCGCGTCGTGCGAGGAATCGCGTCTCCTCCATCCCGCGCGGCAGCGCCAGGTCGCGGACGCGGAAATCCTTCGCGCTGGGATCATCCGAGACGACGAACGGGGCATACGCCGCACCGAGGAAGTTCGGCCCGCCGGACCGCGTCATCCCCGGCAGCGAGAAGTAACTCGGCAGCCCGTGGGGAGCCGACCGCTCGTGGGCGGCGACCGAGCCCATGCTCGGATGAAAGCTCACGTACGCACCGCAGCCGACGGGAATCCGCGGCGGCGCGCCGGTCATCATGTAGTGGTTGCCCGCGCCGTGATTGCCCTGATTGTGATGCACGCTCCGGATGATCGCGTACTTGTCGGCGATCTTCGCCAGCCGCGGGAGGTGCTCGCAGATCTGGATGCCGGGCACGTTCGTGCTGATCGGCACGAACTCGCCGCGCATCTCGGCCGGGGCGTCGGGCTTGGGATCGAACGTCTCGATGTGCGTCGGCCCGCCGTCCATCCAGATGAGGATGCAGTTGGCCGGAGAGCGCCTCGCGGCATTCACGGCCTTGTCGGCCGCGCGGGCCTGCTGGACGAGCCCGAGCAGGCCCGGAAAACTCCCGCCGGCCAGGCCGCCGATGCCGAGTTTCAGCCAGGTGCGACGACCGAAGGCGCCGCCGGTGCAGGGCTTCAGGGTGTGATGCATCTCGTCTCCTCCTCGCGATCCGCGAACGGGTCCGTCTCGTCGGCCGCGTTCGGCATCCTCAGTTCACGTACACGAACTCCGGCGTGTTCAGGAGTGCCCACAGGATATCCTCCGCGACGGCGCGACGCGATGCACCTTCGCGGGCGAACTCCGGCAGCAGTCGCTCGTGCTCCGTCGCGGTGGGCCGTCGGCCGTACGCCGCCAGGTAGAGCTCCTCGAGAATCGCCTCGGGCGTCGCATCGCTCGCCGCCAGCTTCGCGACGCGCCCCGCATCGGCCGCCACCTTGCCGTGGAGGTGGGCTCCGTTCATGAGGTGCATCGCCTGCACGACCGTCGCATCGGCGATCCGCTCGCACGGCGGATCCTGATTCGGGTCGGGCCGGCCGAAGACGTCGAGGAACGTCGAGCCGGTGCGGTGGGTCCAGAGCTGGGCGGCTCGGGCATCCGGCGGGGCACCCCCGTAACCACTCGGCATGCCGGTCACGTCGTCGATCGCGTCGGCGACCACCTCCGCCCGCAGCCTGCGGCGATAGTGACGCGAAAAGTTGCGGTGGTCGCCCGCGTTCGTCGCGTTGGCGAGCGACGAGAGCCCGTAGAGGTGGCTCTTCATGATCGTGGCGACGAGTCGCTTCTGATCGAAGCCCTGGCTGCGGAACTCGGCCGCGAGCGCCGCGAGCAGCTCCGGGTTGCTGGCCGGATTGGTCGCCCGGAAATCATCCACGGGATCGACGATCCCCACGCCGAAGAACTCGGCCCAGATGCGGTTCACGGCGGCCGCGGCGAACGTCGGATGATCGGACGAACGCAGCCAGTCCATGAGCGCGAGACGACGATCGGCCGCGGTCGGCGTGGCCGGGCCCACGACCGCGTCGATCCCGAGCGGCTTGGGCGGCAGGACGGCATCGGTGAGGGGATGCTTCACCTCTCCCGCGGTCGCGACGATCACCGACTCCTCACCTCCCGAGATCGGCGGTGAGAGCCCGGTGCCCGCGTAGCCCACGCGGGCGAAGTAGGCCGCCAGTCCGTAGAAGTCGCCCTGGCCGTAGACCTCGAAGGGGTGCTGGTGGCACTTCGCGCATTCGAGTCGCACACCCAGAAAGAGCTGGCTGGCGAGGGTGACGATCTCGTCAGGAGTGCGCCGGTCGCGATAGATCACCGCCGCCCCGTTCCGCCACACACTCCCCGTCGCCGTCACGAGCTCGCCCACGAAGCGGTCGTACGGCAGGTTCTGCGCGAACGCGTCGCGCAGGAAGGTGTCGAGCGCGAGCGTCGACTTGATGCCGACGCGGTAGGGATTGGGACGCACGAGGTCGGCCCACAGGTTCGCCCAACGATCGGCATATTCCGGCCGGTCGAGCAGCTCGTCGACGAGCCGATCCCGCTTCTGTGGATCAGCATCGGCGAGGAACCGTCGCGCCTCGTCCGGCGAAGGCACCCGTCCGATGCCGTCGAGAAACGCCCTGCGCAGGAAGGTCGCGTCGTCGGCCGGATCGCTCGGCAGCACGTTGAGCGAACGATGCTTCTTCCATGCGAGCTCGTCGATGAAGTTCTTCACCGGCAAAGCGTCCCAGGCGGCCGCGTCGATGACGCCCGGCCGCGGCACGATCGTGTTCCAGGTCGCGATCCGTCCCATGAAGCGGGCCATGATGCTCGCCTCGCCCGGCAGGGTGCCCGCGGTCAGCTTCCCGTCGGATTCGACCCGCACGATCACCGGCTCGTTCGACGCGAATGCCGTCACCGCCGTCACGTCGCGGGTCGTGCCGTCCGTGTCGTGGGCCGTCACGACGAGCGGGAGCGATTCACCGGGCGCGAGGGAACGCGGCTCGGGGGCGATCGTGATGTGGGAAAGCTTCGGGGCACCCGGTGGATCCCGCGGTGCTCCCGCGGCGATCCATGCCCGCAGCGCGATGACGTCGTCGCCGTCGGGCTCGAGCCGGCGGCCGCCGCCGTGAGGCACCACGCCGGTGCCCTTGCGCAGGAGCAGGCTTTCGTCGGGCGCCGACGGGTTCACGCGACGCCCCCGGCTCTGCATCACGAGCGACCGATAGTCCCCCTCGGGATCGAACCCGAGCAGCGACAGGGCGAATCCGTTCTGCCCGCCGGACTTCCCGTGACACCCGCCGGCGTTGCAGCCCCGGGCGGTGAGCATCGGCATCACGTGACGCTCGAACGTCGGCACCTCGGCCCGCACCACAGGCAGCGGGAACACCGTGATCCCGGCCGCGAGCAGGGCGGCGGCCGCGAATCGAGGCGACCATCCAGGGCCACAGGCCCCTTCGGCCGCCGGACGCAGACGCATCTCGGGAAGTGTCGTCATCGACCCGCCTCCGAGTCGGGCCGCGGGAGCCGCCCGATTTCGAACCCACCAATCATACTTCTTCGGACCGGCCGGCCACATCCTGCGGAAATCTCCCCCCGACCGGCAGATCCAGCCGGACCGGTCTTCGCTCAGGCAGCCTCCGTTTTTC
>DNLZ01000013.1:8448-9971 GCA_003488325.1 Planctomycetaceae bacterium | reverse complement strand
GAGCGTCGCCGCGCGCCGACCGAGGGCCTCCGCCCACGCGGGTTCCCCGAGGCAGCGGGCCACGAAGGCGGTGAGTGCGGGGCCGTCCTCCACGACGCGGGCCGCATCGGCGTCGAGGAGCCGACGGACCTCGTCGCGGAAGTTGCGGGTGTGCGGGCCGAACGCCACGGCGGCTCCGTACGCCGCGGGTTCGAGCATGTTCTGCCCGCCGCGCCTGCCGTCGAGGCTGCCGCCCACGAAGGCCACCGTCGCCGTGCCCCACCACCACGCGAGTTCGCCGGTCGTGTCGACCAGGAGCACGCGCGCCGCCGGGTCGGCACCCTCGGCCTCGAGCCGGCTGCGACGCTGAAAGCGCAGCCCGCAACGCTCGAGGAGCGCGGCGATGTCGCCGCTGCGTTCGACGTGCCGTGGCACGATCACCAGCCGCAGCCCGGGATGAGCCTCGCGGAGCGCGAGGAACGCCTCGGCCGCGAGCCGCTCCTCCGGATCCTGCGTGCTGCCCGCCAGAAACACCGGGTCTTCGGCGCGGAAGCCGGCGAGTCGGGCGAGCCGCTCCACCTCCACGGCCGTCCGGTCGCCGCGCACGCCGTCGAACTTGAGCGAGCCGGTCACCACGACCTCCCGGGCGCCGAGTGAGCGGAAGCGTTCGGCATCGACCTCCGACCTCGCGGCGACGAGCGCCACCCGTCCGAGCATGCGGCGCGCCAGGGGAGCGATCCGCGCGTAGCCGGCGGCACTGCGGGCGCTGAGCCGCCCGTTGACCACGACCACGGGCACGTGCCGCCGCGTCGCGGCAGCGAGGAGATTGGGCCAGAGCTCGAGCTCCCCAAGGACGAGCAGGTCGGGCCGCACACGCTCGAGCGCGCGGGAGACCGCCCAGGAGAAGTCGAGCGGACAGGGGAAGGCACGGTCCACGCCGAATCGCGCGGCTGCCAGCTCGAGCCCCGTGGTGGTCGAACTCGACACCACGAGATCGGGCACGCGTCCGCCGTCCGCCGACAGGCGGCGGATCTCGGCGGCGAGCACGGCGAGCAGCTGCACCTCGCCGACACTCACGCCGTGCATCCAGATGCGTGGGGCGCCGCGGGCGGACGCGAGGCCGCCGACGTCGCCGCGAAACCTCGTCCAGGGTGCGGCGACGGGGCGGCGGCCCGCGAGCCACCGCCAGACCACCCAGGGCAGCGCGACGGTCGCCAGCAGCAGGTAGGCGACGTCGAGCATCATGCGAGTGCGCGAACGGTGATCCGACGCGGCGGCGCCACCCCTCAGCCCGCCGCGACGCCGCTCGACTTGCCGCAGCAATTCTTGAACTTCCGGCCGCTGCCGCAGGGGCATGGATCGTTGCGGCCCACCTTGCGGCCGACGTTGCGGATCGGCTCGGCCGCCGCCGGTTCGCTGCCAGACTCCTGCACGGCATCGACGTTCGCCGCCGGGCCGGCCGGCACCGCGGGCGCCGCCTCCGCATGGATCGCCGCCGTCTCCCGCCAGGTGCTGCGCAGGGCCTCGTCCTCGACCTGTTCGAT
>DNLZ01000013.1:7478-8034 GCA_003488325.1 Planctomycetaceae bacterium | reverse complement strand
CCTTCGGATCGACCTGCGCGTAGCCTCGCAGGCCGACGCTGGACCGCAGATGGTCCATGGCCAGGAGGTGGTCCTTCCACGAGTTGTCGAGGATCTGGAGCAGCACCGCCCGCTCCATCCGCTTCATCTCGTCGCGCGGGTCGTCGCCCCGCGCGTGACGGCGGCGGCTCGCGTCGACGAGGACCGCCTTGAGCGCCTCGAGGTCGCCCGCCGGCAGTGAGGCGGGATCGATCTCGGCCCCGAACCGCTCGCGGGCCCACGTGAGCAGTCCACCGAGGTCGATGCCGCGCGACCCGTCGGGCAGGCGTCCGCTGAAGTGGGCCACGCCCACCATCACGGGATACTCCACCTCGCGGGCCTCGTAGGCCGACCGCGCCTTCTCGCGGACGAGACGCCGGAACGCGTCGACGTCGGTCGCGACCCGCTCGAGCGCGGCGACGTCGTCGGGAGTGAGCCGCACGCCGAACCGCCACTCCGTCCAGCCGCACGCACTGCGGAATCCGAACTCCGGGTCGAGGAAGCGGGCACCCTCGGAGAGGTCGATCCGGCCGATGGC
>DNLZ01000013.1:2739-7139 GCA_003488325.1 Planctomycetaceae bacterium | reverse complement strand
GCGCGTGCCTTCTCCTGGAGGAGTTCGGCGACCCCGTCCCGGCCGGCCCGCTTGAGGTCGCGGTCGTTCACCGAGACTTTCCACCGCGCGTTGGCGAAGGTGGCGAGTGCGGCCCAGTTCCACTCGCTCTCGTCCTCGCCGGAGGGCAGATTCTCCTCCACCGCCTCGAAGATCTGCGACTCCGACTGCCGCACGGCCTCGTCGGCGGCGAGCCGCTCCGCCTCGGCCGCCGTCATGCCCCGGAAGTCGGTCGGGTCGAGCTCGCAGGCGAGCTGCGAGGAGGCCCACGTGGCGAACGTCTGCGGGCCGTAGTCCTTGTCGAGGAACGTGCCGACGTGCCGGTCGATCTCGTGATCGACCATCTCGAGGATCATCTCGCGGCAGTCCGCATCGCCGTCGGTGAAGTCGAGAATCCGCTGACGGAAGCCGTAGACCCGCTTGCGCTGCTCGTCCATCACCTCGTCGTACTCGAGCAGGTTCTTCCGCACCTCGAAGTTGCGCTCCTCGACCTTCTTCTGCGCGGCCTCGACGCGGCGGGTGACCATGCGGCTTTCGATGGCTTCGCCATCCTGCATGCCGAGGCGCGTGAGCACGCTCTTCACCCACTCGCCGGCGAAGATGCGCATGAGGTCGTCCTCGAGCGACAGGAAGAACCGGCTCGAGCCCGGGTCCCCCTGACGGCCGCAGCGTCCGCGGAGTTGGAGGTCGATCCGCCGCGCCTCGTGCCGCTCGGTGCCGATGATCTGCAGGCCCCCCATCTCCCGCACCTGCTGCCCCTCGACCTTCATGTTCTCGCGGGCGGCGATCTCGGCCACCAGCGCGTCCCACTCCTGCTTGGGCACGTCGAGGCGGGTGGGGTAGGTGTCCTGGAGCCGGGCCCACGCGAGCGTGTCCGGGTTGCCGCCGAGGATGATGTCGGTGCCGCGGCCGGCCATGTTGGTGGCGATCGTGACCGCCCCGCGGCGGCCCGCCTGCGCGATGATCTCGGCCTCCCGCTTGTGGTGCTTCGCGTTGAGCACCTGGTGATCGATGCCCCGCTTCTCGAGGAGCCCGGAGAGCCGCTCGCTCTTCTCGATCGACACCGTGCCGACGAGCACGGGCAGGCCCCGTCGCTGGATCTCCTTGATCCGCGCGCGCGGGATCGACTCGCGGTCGCGAGACTCCTTCGCCTCGAAGACGACCTCGTCGGGAGTCTCGTCGACGATCCGGCCCACGCGCCACGAACCGTCCGCGAGCGCGAGCGTGTCGTCGCGGTGGATCCGCTCGACCTCGTCGGCGACGGCGATCCACTTCTCCCGCTCGGTGCGGTAGATGACGTCGGGATGGTTGACCCGCTTGAGCCCTCGGTTCGGCGGAATGGCGACGACGTCGAGCTTGTAGATCTTCCAGAATTCGTTCGCCTCGGTCATGGCCGTGCCGGTCATGCCGCCGAGCTTGCGGTAGAGCTTGAAGAAGTTCTGCAGCGTGACGGTGGCGAGGGTCTGCGACTCCTCCTTGATCCGCACCCCCTCCTTCGCCTCGACCGCCTGGTGCAGGCCGTCCGACCACTGCCGGCCCGGCATGAGACGGCCCGTGAACTCGTCGACGATCACCACCTCGCCGTTCTGCACGACGTAATTGACGTCACGCTTGTAGAGGTGGTGGGCCTTGAGGGCGTTGTCGATGAGGTGCGGCCACTCCATGTTGCCGGCGGTGTAGAAGCTCTCGACGCCGGCGAGCCGCTCGGCCGTGCGCACCCCCTCCTCGCCGAGCGCGACGGTGTGCTCCTTCTCCTTCACCTCGAAGTGCCGATCCGCGGAGAGCTGCCGCGCGATCTGATCGGCCCGGGCGTACTTCGCGACGTCGTCGTGCGCGGGGCCCGAGATGATCAGCGGCGTGCGGGCCTCGTCGATCAGGATGTTGTCGACCTCGTCCACGATGGCGAAGGTGAGCGGGCCCTGCGACTGCTGCGTGTGCTTCGGGAACCGGTCGTCGCCCCTGGCCGCCATCCGCATGTTGTCGCGGAGGTAGTCGAAGCCGAACTCGTTGTTCGTGCCGTAGGTGATGTCGCAGGCGTAGGCCTTCTGCCGCTCGGCCGACTCCATGCCCGACTGGATCGCCCCGACGGTGAGGCCCAGGCCGAGGTAGAGCGGCCCCATCCACTCCATGTCGCGGCGGGCGAGGTAGTCGTTGACGGTGACGACGTGGACACCCTTCCCCTCGAGCGCGTTGAGGTAGGCCGGAAGGGTGGCGACGAGCGTCTTCCCCTCGCCCGTGATCATCTCCGCGATGGCGCCCGAGTGGAGCACCATCCCTCCGATCAGCTGCACGTCGTAGTGCCGCATCCCGAGAAACCGCCGGCCTCCCTCGCGGCAGACGGCGAACGCCTCGACCAGCAGGTCGTCGAGGGTCTCTCCCGCCGCGAGCCGCCGCCGGAAGTCCTCGGTCTGGCCCCGCAGCTCGACATCGCTCATCGCCTCGAGCCGCGGCTCGAGCGAGTTGATCGCCTCGACCTTCGGCTCGAGCCGTCGCAGGAGCCGCGCGTTGGAGGAGCCGAAAAGACCGGTCAGGAGCCGGTCCACACGGGCGCCCACCCCGGTGGCGGCCGATCCGACAGTTTCCCAGACGCGTTCGAGGAATTCCATGAAAGATCCGCGGGACGGGAGGGGCCGACGACCCGCGATCATGCGGCCCGAGCACGGCGACATCCGAATTGTCTCGCGGCAGCCGCGCGGGGGTCAAGGCGAACGGCGATCGGGACGCGCGACGGGCGGAGCGGCCGGTGCGAGGCGAGCGCGCCGGATGAACTGGTGACCCCGCCGGCGGAGCACGATACTCTGCGGATTCGCGCCGGCCGGGTCGGACCGCCGACGCCGACGCCGAGGCTGCTCGACTCCGCATGGCACTCCACCCGCCCGATCCGGCCCGGTGCAGGAACGTGCGGGGACGCCTGCTCTTCCTCGGCACGGGGACGAGCGTGGGCGTGCCGGTCGTCGGCTGTGGCTGCCCCACGTGCACGAGCGCCGACCCGCGGGACGTCCGCTCCCGGACGAGCGTGCTCCTGGGCCTGCCCGCCGGCACGCTGCTCGTGGACACGACGCCCGACCTCCGCGCCCAGCTGCTGCGCGAACGGGTCACGCACGTCGACGCGGTGCTCTACACGCACGACCACGTCGACCATGTGTACGGTCTCGACGACATCCGGCCGCTCGGGTACGTGTCCGGTCGCGAGATGCCGCTCTACTGCGAGGAGCGGGTCGAGCGCCGCATCCGCAAGGCGTTCGACTATGCCTTCACGCCCTCGCCGGCGCCGGGGGGCGGCGTGCCGCGGCTGGAGATGCGCCGCATCGGCACGGAGCCGTTCGACCTGCTCGGCGCGCGCGTCACGCCGCTGCGGCTGCGGCATGGCACGTTCGACGTGCTCGGCTTCCGGTTCGGCTCGCTCGCCTACTGCACCGACACCAACCACGTGCCCGACGCCACCTGGCCGCTCCTCGAGGGGCTCGACACGCTGATCCTCGACTGCCTGCGCCCGGAAAGGCATCCGACGCACTTCTCGCTCGACGAGGCCGTGGCGGTCGCGGAGCGTTGCGGCGCCCGGCGCACGCTGCTCGTGCACCTCTCGCACGACGTGCCCCATGCCGAGCTCACGGCCCGGCTGCCGCGGGGGATCGAGGTCGCCCACGACGGGCTCGAGGTGCCGCTCGAGGGGCTCATGTGACCTGGCCCGTCCGGTGACGGCGGGCGGGCGTCAGTCGACCGCGACCGACCGGAGCCGCAGGCTGTTGGCGATCACCGACAGCGAGCTCAGGGTCATCGCGGCGGCGGCCAGCATCGGGCTCGTCACATGGCCGAGGAGCGGGTAGAGCGCGCCTGCGGCGATGGGAATCGCCAGCACGTTGTAGAGGAAGGCGAGCAGGAGGTTCTGGCGGACGACGGCCATCGTGGCGCCCGCGAGTCGCAGCGCCCGCGGCACCGCCTCGAGGCCTCCCGAGAGCAGCGTGACGTCGGCCGTCTCGAGGGCCACGTCGGCGCCCGATCCCATCGCGATGCCCACGTCGGCCGACGCCAGGGCGGGCGCGTCGTTGATGCCGTCGCCCACGAAGACGAGGGCTCCTTCATGACGCCCCGCCCGCAGCCGCTCGATGTGCGCCGTCTTCTCGGCGGGCGAGAGCCCACCCGACGCGTCGGTGATGCCCACCAGCGAGGCGACGTGCCGCGTCGCATCCGGCGCGTCGCCCGAGAGCATCGCGACGTCGAGGCCGCGGGACCGCAGGCCGGCCACCACGGCGGACGCCTCGGGCCGCACCGGATCGGCGATCACGAAGGCGCCCGCCAGCCGGCCGTCGACCGCCGCGAACACGGTCGTGGCGCCAGCCGCACCCCCGTCGGCGCCGGCCGCGAGCATCTCCGGCGGCAGG
>DNLZ01000013.1:533-2348 GCA_003488325.1 Planctomycetaceae bacterium | reverse complement strand
ACGATGCCTCGACCCACGCTCGCGACCACGGCGGTCGCCTGCGGCAGGACGAGCCCCGCCGCGGCGGCCGATGCCGTGAAGGCCTTCGCGAGCCCGTGCTCGCTCGACGCCTCCACGGCCGCGACGAGCCGCAGCAGATCGCGCATCGATCCGGTGACGGTGCCGTCGGCGGGCATGACGGAGCGTTGCCAGGCCGCGGAGCCCGGGCCGAGATGCGTGTCCTCCGGCAACACGGCGGCGACGAGCCGCGGGGCGCCGCGGGTGAGCGTGCCGGTCTTGTCGAAGACGACGGCGCCGGCGCGGGCCAGCTGCTCGACGGCCTCCGCGCTGCGGGCGAGGATGCCGGCACGTGCCCCCCGTCCGATCGCCACGGTCATCGCCAGCGGCGTGGCGAGCCCGAGCGCGCACGGGCAGGCGATGACGAGCACGCTCACCGCGGAGAGAAGCCCGAGGGCCATTCGCGGCTGCGGCCCCACGAGCGACCAGGCGACGAACGTGACGAGGGCGACGGCCAGCACCACCGGCACGAAGACGGCGGCGATCCGGTCGGCCAGCTGCTCGATCGGAGCCCGCTTCTCGTGCGCCTCGCGCACAAGCTGCGTGATCCGTGCGACGAGCGAGCCGGATGACGCGGCCGTGGCCTCGACCACCACCGCCCCGGGCCCGTTGAGCGCGCCGCCGAGCACGCGATCGCCGCTGACGCGTTCCACCGGCAGCGGCTCGCCGGTGAGGAGCGATTCGTCGCACGTCGTGGTGCCTTCGCGGATGACGCCGTCCACCGGGATGCGGCCGCCGGGCCTGACGCGCAGGAGATCGCCGACGGTCACCGCGGCGAGCGGCACGACCTCCACCTCGGCGACCCTCGCCGCGGCATGACAGCAGGATGCTTCCTGCGCGCCGGAGACGGTCTCGTCGCGTTGGCGGGCATCGCGCCGGTGACCGATGCGTTCGGCGGTCGGGGGCGAGAGGTCCATGAGCGCGCGAATGGCCGCGGTGGTGCCACGCCGCGCGCGGCTCTCGAGCATCTGCCCGGCGAGCACGAGCACGACGATCATGCCGGCCGACTCGAACGACACGGGCACGGTGCCGTCCGCCTCGCGGAACGCCGCGGGAAAAATGCCGGGCGCGACGGTCGCGAGCACGCTCGAGCCCCAGGCCGCGACCACGCCGAGCGTGATCAGCGAAAACATGCCGGGCCGGCCGGCGCGGAAGCCGGCCACCCCGCCGGTCAGGATCGACCAGCCCCCCCAGAACACGATCGGGGTGGCCAGCGCGAGCTGGATCCACTGTCCCGCGCGTCCCGTCAGGCCGAGTCGTGCGAAGCGGTCGGCGATGGCGTGGCCGAGCCCGCCGGGGAGCATGTGCGCCGCCATCGGCCCCATCGCGACGACGAGCAGCACGACCGCCAGGACGCCGCTCACCGCCAGACGCAGGACGTCGCGTCGCCGGGCGGTGGCCGCGCCTCCGGGCTGGCCGATCGGTTCGAGCGGCATGCCGCAGAGCGGGCAGCGGCCCGGCGAGCCGCTCGTCACGTCCGCGTGCATCGGGCACCGCCAGCCGAGCTCGCCGACATCGGCCCGCGCGCAGCACGGCTTCACAGGGACGGGCGCCGGCTGCGGCTGGATGACGTCGAGCTGCATGGTCCCGTCCAGCCTGCTCATCGGGCGCGCCGCGTACCAACCGGCAGCGCCTCCGAACCGACGTCGACGCTCCCCACGACTGTACCGGACGCCTGCGGGCACCGCCTCACGAGGCCGCGTCGGCGAGGGCACGCGACAGCACGCGAGACGTCTCGACGATGGCCGCCCGTGGGTC
>DNLZ01000013.1:0-212 GCA_003488325.1 Planctomycetaceae bacterium | reverse complement strand
TAGTCGGGCTGGCTGGAGACGTGTCCGCTGACTTCCACGCAGACCGGGCCGGCGTACTGCAGCTGCCTGAGCAGGCGGAAGTACCGCACGTAGTCGGTGCGGCCCTCACCCGGCAGGAGGAATCGCGGGCGATTCGGGTCGCCCGCCGAGTCCTTGACGTGGATGAACCGGGTCCGCGGCAGCAGCTGCGTCAGGGACTGCTCGAGATCGAT
>DNLZ01000151.1:4654-6193 GCA_003488325.1 Planctomycetaceae bacterium | reverse complement strand
CAGGCCACGGGCCAGACGATCACGGTCAGCGTCGATGCCGACAAGTCCGACTACCTCTACCTGGCCGGTGCGGCATCCAACGGTAACCAGATATCGCAGAAGATCACGCTGAACTTCACCGACGGCACCACCGAGGAGTGGAACCAGTCGTTCCACGACTGGGCCAGCGTCGGCCCCCCGCAGTCGGATGCGACAACGACGCCAAGCCACGCGTTGCTGCCGGTGGTCGTCGCCACGACTTCCAGCATTACGGCAACCGGCCTGCAGACGATCGACGGGGTCGCGCTTGTCGCCGGTGATCGCGTGCTCCTGCAAAACCAGGCAAACGCGGCCCAAAACGGTGTGTATGTCGCCCAAGCAGGTTCGTGGACCCTCGCCAAGGACGCGGACACGGGTACCGAGTTGCTCGATGCGTACACGAACGTGACGTCGGGAACCTACGCCGGCAAGACGTTCGTCAACACGAACACCGGAACGATCGATCTGGGGTCCACCCCGATCACCTTCACTGAGGGCACGCCGCCGGTTCCCGCGGCCAGGCCCTTCGCCGGGGAGTTGCTCCTCAAGACCGAGCCCGAGCGGATCAACCAACTGGGCAACCTCGTCACCACGCCCGCCCATATCTTCGCCTACTGCCGCAACCTGCACGGCAAGCAGTTGTCGAGCATCACGCTGCCGAACAACAACAACATCGGCATCCTGAGCGCCGTCGTGGCCAAGGCCCCGGTGATCGCCCTCGACGAGGGCATTGCATCGGTCGTGCTCGGCACCACCAACCTGACGGGCATCGACCTGATGGCGCTCACGATCGCGAACGAGTCGAACATCGGGGCCGGCGGTGGGCCGCTCACGTTCTTCTTCGCCGACCAGCCGGTGAAGGGATCGACGTCGTCCGTCGCGATCAGCAGCGTCGCCACCGCCGGTGGCATCGTTCGAGACGGCCAGTCTTTTAGCGGCACCGGCTTCGACGGCGACGGCAACGCCTACTCGTGGGAGGCCCTGGGGTCATCGACGATCCTTCGTGGGACGAGCGTCACCTTCGATCTGGGACTCCCCGGGCAGCCGAACTTCGTCGTCGCCAACGGCCAGACGATCCAGGTGCCGCAGGGCAGCAGCTACACGACGCTGAGCCTGGCTGGAGCCGGCGTGAACGGCGGCGCGCAGAATCAGTCGTTCACGATGACCTTCACCGACGGCTCGACGGCGGTGTGGACGCAGTCGTTCAGCGACTGGTGCAACCCGCAGAACTATTCAGGCGAGGCGAGCATCGCCGCGGCGTCGTACCGTGACACGTCCTCCGGCGGCAAGGATGACGTCACCAACCATATCTACCAATACGACTACACGATCCCCTCCGGCAAGACGCTCCAGAGCATCACGCTGCCGACGAACTCAGATGTCCGCCTGCTCGATATCCAGATCACGCCGCCGCTCTACACGACCAAGCAGGTGACGGTGCCGATGGGGCAGCAGACGACGATCGCGTACATCGCGCCGGACGCCAACAGCCAGATGACCTTCTACGTCCAGAAGGGTGAC
>DNLZ01000151.1:0-4290 GCA_003488325.1 Planctomycetaceae bacterium | reverse complement strand
ACTGGAACGATGGGTCGGGCAGGAACAACGACTGGGCCGCCAACATCAGCCCTTCGCTCAACTCCCAGATCAAGGCCGGCCAGCACTGGACGATGACGATCCAGAACGCGGGCCTCGGCTATTACGGGTATCTCGACTCACCGAGCGGGCAGGGCCTGCCCCTCGGCACGAGTAACACCCCGGGAGGCGCCCAGTTCAAGCTGGAGACACAAAATGAAATCAACGATCAGCCGCACTGGGCCACGGTCCTCGAGAAGGATCTCGGTGAGGCCCTGGCCATCGTCGGGCTCACGATCCTGACTGGCGGAGCGATCGACTACTTCTTTGCTGCGGACGCCGGCGTCGACCTTAGCGTGGATGCCGCCGGGAGGGTGGCGGTGCAAACCGGATCCGCACTGACTGACAGTCTTTCGACAATCAGTGAAGCAGCCTCGATTGACGAAGAAAGTTTACAGTCCTTGGTGACGCTCGAGGAATCGTCGAGCAGCATCGCGACGGAAAGCGTCAGTAGCATTGTCACCGAAGAAGACGGAGAGTTTGCGGACGCCTTTGCGGACAGGACTCGGGTCCGAGTTCGTAGTGTGGCAGTCCGGATTGGCAGCTTCGTCGCTGTTGATTGAACCTGTGAGAGCACGGCCATCCATGTGCCGGCGTTTCTAAGTTCGCCGTCCCGATGGAAGCCGACTCCATGTCGAATCGGTCGCACCGCTCCGTCAGTCTCGCTCGCCCTGCCCGGAAATCGGCTGGCCGCCGTCGTGACCGCCAGCTGCAGGTCGAGTCGCTCGAGCCGCGGCTCGTGCTCGCCACCGGCCTCCTGCGGACGCTCGTGTCGGTCGTGCGGGATGATCAGGGCCACAGCCTGCTCGCCGGCACGGCAAACATCACCGAGGGCCGGGAGCTCGCCGCGAGCGTGCGGCTCACCCGCAGGCCCGACAGCCCGATCCTCGTGTCGTTCAAGAGTCTCGCCCCGTTGGAGGTCGGCGTGACCGAAACAACGCTTCGGTTCACGAGGAACAACTGGAATCGGCCGCAGGCGATCTCGCTTCGGTCCCTTCAGGACAACGTCCGTGACGTCGACAGCCTCGTTCCCGTGCGCATGACCGCGGCCATCTATGTTCCTGCCAACGATCTCCAGACCGGTGCGAGGCGGCCGCAGTCGCAGGCCACCAGGAACATCTGGGTGGAGTCGATCGACTCCCGCGTCACCGCACCCGCGACGCCCGTGACAGCCGCGTATCGCGGCACGGTCAGTGGTGGCGGTACCAGCGGCCACATTGCAGGCAGCTACGACACCGCGACCAACCGCGGTACGGTGACGTTGAGGGTGACCATGTCGCAGCTGAAAGACTTCCGCGACCGCGCGATCACGGTGGGGTATTCGCTGGGCACCGACAACCGGGTGCAGATCGAGACGTTCTCCGGGGTCTCAGCGAGGCGCTTCCGCTGGGATGTGACCCACCGCGAGCTTGGCACTGACCGCGGGCTTTTCGGTACTGTGACGGTGCTCCAGCCCCGGATCGGTCGGTCGGCCACCGCGATGATGACGGCCGCCGCCGTGCCCAACGCCGTGCAGAGCCTCGCCGTGGCTCCGACGGGCGTCGGCAGCCTCCTGCTCTCGTGGAGCCCGCCGGCCGGCGGCGCGACGGGCTACACCGTGACGATGAACAACGGCTCGACCACGACCACGTCCATGACCACCTCCACGAGCATGCCGTTCACGGGCCTCTCCACGACGGTGCCCTCGTATGCGTTCACGGTCACGGCGACCAACGCCGCGGGCGGCGGGCCGGCGGCGGCGGTGTCGTTTGCCACCCCGCAGGACGTGGCCTCCCAGCCGCTCGCGCTCTCCGCGACCATCGGGCCGGCAAGCGGTGAGGCCGTCCTCAGCTGGCAGCCCCCGACGGACATGGCGGGTCGCCGGTCGTCTCCTACACGGTGACGCTCTATCAGGGCACAGCCCGGCAGACTGTGACCACCGCCGCCACCTCCGCCACCTCCGCCACGTTCAGCGGCCTCGCGACGGGCGACGCGCCGCTCCTGTTCCGGATGCGGGCGACCACGTTTGCCGGCAACGGGCTGCCGGTGTCACTGGCTGCCGCCGCCGATGGCACGCGGCTGCGGTTGCCGCCGAACAACCCCTTCATGGGCCTCGACGGCACCTCGACGATGCATGCCAACGCCTCGTCGTCCGATGCCACGATCTTCTCGGGCCCGGGCACGACGAATCTCGTGGTCGCCCACCGCAACTTCGATCTCGACGCCACGGTCCCGTCAGTGCTGATGTCCGAGAATGGGGCCCTCGTGTGCGTCGGGGTGGGGACGACCATCAGCACCGCGCAGACACCCATCGTGATGCTGATTTCGCCGAAGACCCTGCAACTGCTCGACCAGGTCAAGCTGATCAAGCCCCAGACCGGCAACCTCGCCGGCGGCCTCTACAACTACCTCGACCACGAGAACCGCCTCGTGCTCGTCGATGGCGCCGGCACACTGCGGTGGTACGCGAACACCTACGACGAGACGACCGACACGGGGTCGCTCGCGCTCGTCAACAGCTATCAGCTCGGCCAGCCCATGGTGGTCGGCCTCGTGCCCGACTACGAAGGGCGCATCTGGTTCGCGACGCAGGGCTCACTGTCCACCACCGACGCCCCGGCGGTCGTGGGCTACTACGATCCGCAGACGGGTGCCACGCAGACCTTCAGCCTCCCCGCGGGCGAGATGGTGGCCAACAGCATCTCGTCGTCGCCGGCGGGCGTGGCGGTGACGACCACCACGGGGCTCGCGCTGTTTGCGGCCGGCCAGAACGGCGGGATCACGCAGCTCTGGCGCCAGGAATACGAGAACAGCGGCGTCCGGAAGCCGGGGCAACTCAGCCCCGGGACGGGCTCGACGCCGGTCTTCTTCGGCCCGACGACCGGCTACGAGTATCTCGTGATCACCGACAACGCCACCGCCCCCGCCACGAACAACGTCACCCCCGCCGAGAACGTCAACGTCTACCGCGTGGCGGATGGAACGCTCTTCGCACAGACGCCCTTCCTGACGTCATCCAACGCCGGCACCGAAAACGCCCCGATCGCCGTCGGCAACCGGATCTTCGTGCCGAGTTCGTTCGGCTACTGGTATCCGCCGCCGTCGGAAACAGGCCCTGCGACCCCGACGAGCGCACCCTTCGCCGGGGGAGTCCAGGGCATGACGCTGGCCGCCGACGGCACGAGCCTGACCACCAACTGGGGCCCGGCCAACACGGTGCCCTCCTCCGCGTTGCCCCGGCTCTCGCTCGCCGACCGCCTGATCTACACGGTGCTCGTGAACTCAACCACCCAAGGCAGCGGCCCGTCGACGCAGACGACCGCCAGCTATTCCTTCGCGGCCCTCGACCCCGACACCGGCGCGATCGTGGGCACCCCGCTCCCCCTCGGGTCGAACACCTTCTCGGGCACCACCCCGAACTATCGCGATCCGAGCAGCTATTCCTGGAACACGCTCCAGATGACGGGCGTCATCAGCCCCGACGGCGTGTTCTACCAGGGAACCGCCGCGGGCCTGGTGATGGTCAGGCGAGCAGGCTCCTGATTCTCGAGGATCTGCAGTCCAGCACGTCGTGTTCATCATTCCTCCACGTTCGCAGGGACGACGAAAACAGGTCGCCATCGACACGACCGTTCTCGCCCAGGCCGAAGGCGTCGGGGATGAGGAACGATGTCGCGTCGCCATCGGCCTCGTCGAGCGGTTGCCCGAGACGGCGGTGCTGCTGCCGGCGCAGGTGCTCGGCGAGTTGATGCTGGTGCTGACACGAAAGGCAGGGCGCACCCGCGATGCCGCTCGCGCGCAGGCTCCGGTAGCCGGTGGTCATCACTCGTTTCAGGAGACGCGAGAGGGGGCTCGCGACTTATGCAGCGCGATGTTCGCAAGCCGCCGAGCGAGCCGGAAGCGGTCTTGCACTGAGCCGTCTGCAGCCACAAACCAAGGCGTTTTTCGCCGCGGAAGGCCGTCCATCGACCGAACACTTGCACTGAGTTTGACGCGCGATACTCTCCGGAAACGAGGACGATTCTCAGGCGGATTGGCCGCCCGGTCGCATCGAAATCTGAACGCACCTGCAAATCTCCCTGGGGTCTTTAGCGCCATGATGCGGATCTCGCTCGACTCTCCGGCCCTGATCGCCGTACGCAGCCTTCTCACTGGCTCCGCTGCGCAGCCGACGCGGGTCCGCCGCGGCCGCAAGGCCCCGCGGACGAGGTTCAGCGCCGAGCGGCTCGAGCCGCGGATGATGCTCGACGCCGG